>DATJUC010000055.1:0-3152 GCA_035502675.1 Candidatus Acidiferrales bacterium
TCCGATCATGATCAGTCCGACGGTCGGATGCTGTAACTTCTCTTGGGAGGTGATGATCTGGTCGCCGGATCTTTCCGCCAGCGCGTCCTCGATCGGCGGCCTGACAATCGACGCATCGGGCTCGACGCTGTGGTACACCAACGGCGCAAGCGGCAACATCGGGTTCGTCGCGATACCGTGCACGACCCAATGCCCAGCGACCGAACTTCCTGACGGCTCGTACAGCGCGGGCAGCATACGCAGGCGTCCGATCGTGGCGCGCGCCGGCAGGAAGATCGTCCACCCCTATGCGCAGCACAACCCGCGCCACGTCTTGCAGCTTCCCGGCACAACGGAGTTGAGCACCGCACTGAAGGGCCTCGTCTCCGGCCCCGACGGCTATCTCTATATCGCAGATCCCGGGAATCACGCAATCGATCAAATCGACCCGACCGCCTGGGACGGCGTCAGCGACGGCAGTTACAACCCATGCAGCGGTACCACAACGTGCGAGTATACGGCAATACCGCTCCCGCAAACGAACGGCATGCCGATGAATCTCACGGTCGGCCCCGACGGCAACGTGTGGTTCACCGACGCGACCGGATACGTCGGGTTCGTTTCATTGAACGCGTGCGCGTCGGCGAGTGGATGCAAGGCGTTCGAATATAGCGTCGGTGGAACGCCGTGGGGCATCACCGCGGGTTCCGACGGCAACATATGGTTCACACTCACTACTGCCGACGGCAGCGGCAACAGTATCGGAAAGGTGGTGCTGCAGTGAACCGCCGCGCATTCACGTTGGCCATATCGCTTGCGCTTCTAACGGCATGCGGCGGTGGCGGGAGCAAGGGATCTTCACTCCCGCCAACCGGCACCACGCCGCAGACGAAAAAAACCGGAACGGCAACGTTTTCGTTCAAGCTGCCCGGTAAAAGCACCATGGCCAGCGTCCGGCGGCCGTACTACCAATCGCAAGCAACGCAAGGCGTCGCGATCGATTGGCTTTCGACGACCCCGGCCGTGCCTGACTATGCGGCGGCCATCTCGGCTACGTGCCCCGCAACGCTTCCAGCCGGCGTCGTGAGCTGCACGATCGACGGGCAAGGTAATACGGACTACTCGTTTCAACTGCAGATTCCGGCCGGGACGTATACGCATTTCACCGTCACCACGTTCGACGCACCACCGGCTGCCGGCACTTTCACCGGAAGCATGCTCGCGCAAGGGCAGCTCGCCGCACCGGTCGTGATCGCTGCAGGCACGTCCAACACGATTCCAAGCCTGACGTTCTACGGCGTCCCCGCGACGGTGAGTTTCGTTGCGGCGCCGGCGCAGTCGCACGTCGCGACCTATGGCGGCAATCTCGCGGTGATCGGAAATTTGCCGCAAACGTTCTTTGCGCAGGCCGAAGACGCCGACGGGTTCCTCATCTCGAGCAACGACAGCGGCGCGCCCACGATCACCGTCGCCGAAGCGGCGAGCGATTCGCCGCAACACTTCACCGTCGGGACGACCGCCGATGCCAACGAATTCACGCTGACCGCGGTCGATGCGTCCGCCAACGCCGTCATCGACGCCACCGCGACGCCCGGCGGTACGGGTCTTTCTGCGGTGACCAATGCGCTCACGGTCACGCCGGCACAAGAGCTATGGACGACGCAAGAGGCCGGTACGAATCCGAACGGCATCTTTGGCTACGCCATCTATCCCGGCGTCGTGTCGCCGAAGGGCCCGATCGACGAATACGAAGATCCCATCGGCAACCCGCTTTGCGGCGGCGGCGGTTCGTCGTGTAACTTTTTCGAAGCCGCGGTCGACCCCACCAGTGGCGTCATCTACGCTGTCGGCAGCGAGGACAGCATCCCTCAGGTATACGCATTCACCCAAAACGCCGGATCGCAGGGGATCACCGCGCCCGCAGCGGCGGCGTACGTCGAAGCAGCCGGCGCGAACGTGGAAGCGATGGCGATTGACACGCAACATCACGGCTTCATCGTCGACGACAATTCCGGAAACGTCGCGCTCGAAGCTTATTCGACGGCGTCCTCAGGGTGGAGCGCCATCACATCGTCGACGAACGCCAGCCTGACGTCGGATGAGGCCGAGTCCGTGGCGGTAGCACCGACGGCTGCCAACGTGCCGAGCGCGCTCGTCGGAACCATCTGGGTAGGCAGCAACAACGGCCAAATGCTCGTCTATCCGGCCTTTTCCGGGTCGTCGTTTGGTACGCCGGGTACGGTGAATCCCGGCCAGTCCGAGTCGGTCATCGGCTTCGACTCCGCCGGATATCTCTGGGTTAGCACCGGAAACACGATCTACGTGTACAGCGTGTCCGGAACCGCGGCATCGCCGGCGCTAACCCAAGTCGGCACCGTGTCGCTCGTCACGCCGGGAGCCGGCGGCTCGAGCTTTGGTGCGGCGGCCGGACAGCACATGTGGTTCGGCGAGGGCACCGGTGAATACACCGGCTACGATCTCTACACCGCGTCATCGTGTCCGAGCTGCTCGCTCTCGCGAAGCGCGACGGATCTCGCGACGAATTCGGGATCCTTCGCCGCCTTCGTCACACCCTGACGTCAGCGCACGAAAAATATCGCGGTCATGATCGCGCCGATTGCAATGACCGTCGCGCGTCCGTAGGCCTGCGGAACACGCCGGAACAAGTGGGCGCCGACATAGCCGCCTATCAATGCGACGATCGCCATTGGAAGCGCGAAACGCCAGTCGATGATCCGCGCGATCAAAAAGGGCACGATCGAAAATCCATTGATTGCAACGGCCAGCACGTTCTTCATGCCGTTGGTCGCGTTGAAGCTCGGTAGTCCGGAGAACGCGAGCAACGCGAGCATCATGATGCCGATCCCGGCGGTAAAGTAGCCGCCGTAGACGGCAACGGCAAACTGCGCGGCATATTGCCACCATTGATGCTGCGGCGCGCCGTCGCCGTGCGCGCGCACCAGGAACGGGCTGGCGGCGTAGAGCGCGGTTGCGAACAACAAGAGCCAAGGGATGAGCCGATTGAAGGCTGCAGGCGGCGTAAGCAGCAAGAGCGACGCGCCGAGAATCGCGCCGACGATGCTGATCCCCAGCATCACGTAAAGCATGCGCTTGTGCGGCTGAACGTCGCCCCAATATGCGCGCGCACCGCCGAGCGTCCCAACCCACATCGC
>DATJUC010000056.1:0-2000 GCA_035502675.1 Candidatus Acidiferrales bacterium
CGTGACGCCATTCCTCGCGCTCGTTCTCGCGGTCTATTACTTCGACGTTCGCCGGCGGCGCGAATCCTCGGGAGTCGAGCCGGGTTCCGAGCTTGCGGCGGAGCCCGGCGAACCTGTCTATGCACCCACCGCCTATCTGCGCGGCGAAGAGCGCGCGCTGGTCAAGCGTTTCTTGGAACGGCGCGATGGGATTGCACCGCAGCGCCGGCGGGCGATCGCCGCCGAGCTTGCGGCCCTCGTGCGACCGCGCGTGCCCGCGGATTTGCAACGACTCGAGGACGAACCGCTGCTCGAACGTCTGGGTTAGGGCGCTAACGCCGGAAGAGTTTCGCCGCCAGATCGCGAGCGAACCGCAGCGCGTCGTCCTTGGCGCGATCGTAGAGCGCCGAAGCTTGGCCCTTGGTCATGTGTGCGCCGTGTTCGTGAAAGAACGTCACGCCCTCGCCGACGACGATCGTACCGGCATAGGCAATCGCGCCTTTGATCGCGATTCCGGCAACCGGCACGAAGCCGACCAGCTCGCGCGCCAGCGTGCGCCAGCCGAACCCGCCGCCGATCACCGGCAGCAGCTGCCAGGCTCGCTGCATATCGGGATCGCGTCCGTAGGCGGCCTCGATATGCAGCATGAGCATCACTTGAATGCCGGTGATGGCGACCATGTCGCCCGCCGAGGCGAAGGCGCCCAAGACGATGCCGACGAGTGGAATATGATCGACCACGGCGCTCGCGAGCGCGACCTTGAGCGCGTTCTTGGCGGCGTCGCTGGTAAGTTTTGTCGCGACGCTCTCGCGCAAGGCCGGTAAATTGCGTCCGACCGCGATCTCAACGCCGGCCGCCGCTTCGACGAGATGGGTGAAGAAACGCCCTCGCAACGCGTCGCGAGCGATCGCCGGGGCGACGTATTCGCTCGACTCCCCGGCGGCGGGGAGCGTCGCCGGCGCCGATACGGGTGCGCCCGGATCGATCGTGAGCGCCAGCATCGGCACGCGCACGACTTGCAGTGAATCAAAGTCGGCCGTCGCGGCGTCGCCCGGACGTCCGAGGAAGACGATTGCGCGAACTTCGTTGGGGTTGGTCACGAGCGGCACGCCCGGCCGGATCGTTTCGAGGCAGGCCGCCGCCTGCGCGAGCTGCGTTTCGTCGTTTCCGGCGAGCAACAGCCCGCGTAACTCCGCGACGAGCGCCGGATCGCCGCAGAGCAGGAAGCGAAACGGCTTGCGAACGTGCTGGTGTACCGCCCGTGCGTCGATCCCTTTGCGGACTAGCGTAAAGATGTTTCGCGCGTCGGCGGCCATTTCGATCAGAGTCCTAACTTGTTGAGATCGACGGCGAGCGTGCCGTCGGCTTTGCGCAGCTCTTTGGCCGGATCGTCGGTGTAGTCGAGATAGACCAAACCCATGAAGATCTCGAGCGGCCACGCGTGCATCTTATGCGCGTTCGCAACGTCCACGATCGTCTCACCGCCGGCCTTGGCTTCCGCGATGACGCTCTCGGGCGTGCTCTTGATATCCGCTGCGACGACCGTCGCCGCCGTCACGTCGCCCGGGGTCAAACCGTCGTGGAGCATGGTTCGGTAATCGATCCCGCTCGAACCGAACCGCTGCTGGAGGGCATACTGAAGCGTGGAGTAGAGTTGTGGCGAGGTGCCGAGGCCAAGCAGCGTAATGCGCGCCGAGAGCTGGCGCGCGCGCGCAAGGTTGAAGAGCTGCGAGCCCTCCGACGCGGCCGTCGCGGCGGCGTTGAAGTCGTCGACGCACTTCTTCATCGAAGGAACCAGCGTCGCGTACTCACTCGGGCTGATATCGCCGTTGAAGCTTAGCGACGCGTGATCGAGCTCCTTGAGAAACTCGTCGAGGTCGCCGAGCGATTGATCCACCTGCGTCAGCGAGGCGCGGGCGGCGTCGACCGATCGCAGCATCTCGATGTCGGCGTGCGAAAGATCGGTGAGCATCTGCGGATAGGATGGAAAGAGTGCGACCGATTCGGTGGGGATCGGCTTC
>DATJUC010000057.1:0-6416 GCA_035502675.1 Candidatus Acidiferrales bacterium
CGCCGTGTGGCTCGGCAACGACGATTACTCGCGCATGGACGAGTCCTACGGGGGAAACATTCCGGCGCGCATTTGGGCCCGCTTCATGAAGGCCGCCCTGGCCGGAACGAAGCCGCACGACTTCGTCATGCCGCAAGAGGAAGTCGCGAAGGTCGCGCGCTGCGGCGGCGGCTACGAGTATTACATCAAAGGCACGGAGCCGCAGTCTTGCGGCGACTCGGTCACGCAGTACAACGGCGATCCCAGCGCGGCGCGATACGTTCCCTCGGCAGCCGAGCCGACGGTGCCGCCGGCCGATGCCACGCCGCCGCCCGACTCGGTCGGCGACGGCACGCAGTACGAAATGCTCGACTCGCCGGCACCGACGCTGCCGCCCGGCAACCAGGCGTCGCCGTCGGCCGCGCCGTCGTCCTCGACCGTTCCGCAGCCGAGCTCCTCGCCGCGGCGATGAAGCTTTTCCCCGAGCCGGACGAACCGGTCGCGATTCTTCGTCTAACGGTCGCGCAGTTTTCCGACCGCTTCCGGAAGCTGGTCGAGCAGCGCGTTCGCGCCTTCCGGCGCATCGCGATCGAGGGGGAGATCACGGGCTGGAGTCCGCGCGCGAACGGAAACGTGTATTTTACGCTCAAAGACGATCGGGCCGTGTTGAGCTGCTTCGCGTTCTCGAGCGAGGCGCGAACCTTTCCGCCGGTGGGCGACGGCACCGCCGTCGTCGCGACCGGATCGGTGACGACCTGGGAGCGCCGCAGCGAGTACCGCCTTCGGGCTTTCAAACTCGAACCGATCGGCATCGGCGCGCTCGCCGCGAAGGTCGAAGAGCTGCGCAAGCGTTTGCAGAGCCTGGGACTTTTCGACGAGCGCCGTAAGCGGCAATTTCCGAGGTTTCCGCAGCGCGTCGCGCTGGTCTCCGCGCGCCGCGGCGCCGGAGCCGAAGATTTCGAGACGACGATTCGCGAGAAGGCGCCCAACGTCACCGTCTACTTCGTAGAAACGCGAATTCAGGGGGAAGGCGCCGAGATCGACATCGCCGAGGCGATCGACAAAGCGTCGCGACTCGACGCCGACGTCGTCGTGCTGTTGCGCGGCGGCGGTTCGTACGAAGACCGTTTTCCGTTCAATACCGAGCCGGTGGTGCGCGCGATCGTGCGTTCCCGCCATCCGGTCGTAACCGCGATCGGTCACACCGGCGATCGGCATCTCGCCGACGAAGCCGCCGACGCGGTGTTCAAAACCCCGACCGCGGCCGCCGAATACATCGCGGGCAGCTGGCTGGAGGTCGCGGCGCGGCTTTCGCGGCAACGCGAACGGCTCGACCGCGTCGTGGATTCGATTCTCACTCGCTCGGTACAGCGCTGCGATTACGTGCAACGGCAGCTTGGACACGCGATGCTCCACCGCATAGCGACGGCGCGGCGGCGTCTTTTCGAGTGCGCGGCTCGCGTGGAACGGCAGAGTCCCCGCGACCGCTTGGAGCGCCGGCGCTCGCGGCTGCGCGCGGCCGCCGAGTCGCTCCACGCATCGATGCTGCGTGCGATGCCCCGGTGGCAGCGGCAAAGCGACGCGGCCGCGCAGCGGCTCGCGGCGTCGCGCGAACGGTATTTTTCCCAGCACGCCAACGCCTTGGCGCTCGCCTCGGGGAGGCTCTCGTCGGCCGACCCGCAGAAGCCGCTCGAGCGCGGCTACGCCATCGTGACGCTCGACGGCCGCGCGCTTCGCGAGGCGCGCCAGGCCGCCGCGGGAGATCGTATTCGGGCGCTCCTCTTTCGTGGGAGCATCAGCGCGCGCGTAGAAGGCATCCAGGACGATGAGTGACGGCATTCCCAAGACGTTCGAGGAGAAACTCGATCGCATCGACGCGATCGTAAAGGAGCTCGAGAGCGGCCGCACCGATCTCGATCGCGCGGTCGCGCTGTTCAAAGAGGGCAAGCTGCTGGCGCGCGACTGCGAGCAGCTGCTCAAGAGCGCGCAAGAACAAGTCGATCAGGCGATGGCCGATTCGGCTGCGCCCGCCAACGGCGAAACCGAAGACATCCCGTTTTAACGGCACCGCCTTTCGCAGCGGTCCGGAAGGTCGTTGCGCTCTACCCTGCGGTGCGTGCGCGTGGAAGGCGGAGCCTGACCGTCGTTCCGTGGCCCGGGCGCGTCTCCAAATCGACGCTGCCCCGCGCGCGTTCGACGATTCGCCGCACGATCGACAAGCCCAGACCGCTGCCCGTGACCGAGCCGCGTTCCGGACCGCGAAAAAAACGGTCGAAGGCGTGCTGCGCGGTAAACGCGTCCATGCCGGGTCCGTCGTCGGCCACTTCGATCGTAACGTCGTCGCCCGCTCGGACCCGGACCGCGATCGACGCGCCGAGCGCGTAGCGTAACGCGTTGTCGAGCAGATTTCGCAGCGCGTCGCGCAGGTCGTCGGCGTCGATCGCAGCGTACGCCCCGGGCGACGCGTCGACCGCAAAGTTCCGATCGGGATCGAGCGGCCGCACGAGCGCGACCGCTTCCTCGGCCACGCGCGCGACGTCGGCGACCGCGGTCGCGTTCATGGCGATCGCGTCGAGCCGCGCGAGATCGAGGATTCGCTCGACGAGGCGCTGCAGGCGCTCGTGCTCGTTTCCGATATCGCCCACGATCCGCTCGGCCAGCGCGCGGTCTTCCAGCGCGCCTCGTTTCAGAATGCCGAGGTAGCCGATCGCGATTGCCAGCGGCGTGCGCAGTTCGTGACCGGCATCGGCCAAGAACGAACGCAAGCGTTCTTCGCCCTGGGCGCGAATCGAAATCGCGCTCCCGAGGCGGTCGACCGCGGCACTGGCCGACCTCCACACGTCGCCGTAGATCGGATCGTCTTCCGCCGCGATCGCGGGAGCCTCCGTCGTCACCGCATCGAAGGCGTTTCGGAGCCGTGCGACCGACCCCGCGCGCTCGCGCGACCAGACGCGGGCGAAGAAGAACGCGGCGGCACCCGCAAAGACGACCGTCGCCAGCAGCAGCGCGGCGACGAGCAGTCGAGCGCGCCAGATCGCTGCCGGATTGAGCACGACGAGAACGTAGCCGTCGCGGGTCGGCACGATCAACGACGAGCCGTCCGCGGCCGCGGTCCAATTGCCGATCGGGCGCCCGAAGCGGCGAAGATAGGGATTGCCGGCGACGTAGTTGCCGTCGCGGTCGAACGCCGTCGCCGCCACGTGCCAGCCGCGCAGCTCGACCAGAAGCTCCGGCAGCTTCGCCCGGACTTCGTCGCCGCCGGCGCTCCCGAGTTCGTCACGAACGATCGTTCGTGCGGCTTGCACGGTCGAGCGATACGCCTGTTGCGTCATGACGAACGCGACGCTTCCGACGATCAGCCACGCCAGGAGCGCACCCGCGGCGGCCGCGATGGCGGGCGGAAGTGCGAACGCGCGCAGCAGCCGCCTCACGGCGTCGCCTCGCGCCGCAAAACGTAGCCGACGCCGCGCAAGGTATGCAACAGTCGCGGCTCTCCGCCCGCTTCGAGCTTGGTCCGTAAATAGGAAACGTAGCGGTCTACGACGCCGCTCTCGCCATCGTAGTCGAATCCCCAAATGCGTTCGAGCAGCTCGCTCTTACTGAACGCTCTGTCATGATTTCGTAAAAGCAGCTCCAGCAGGACGTATTCGCGCCGGGTCAAGTTGAGTGGGCGGTCGCCGCGCCGCACGTCGTGGCGCTGCGTATCCATCGTGACGTCGGCAAAAACGATCACCGCACGCTCCGCGAGTTTGGGCCGGCGCAAGGCGGCGCCGATCCGGGCCAGGAGCTCGTCGAGCTCGACCGGTTTGGTGACATAGTGGTCGGCGCCGGCTGCGAGCGCGCGCACTTTGTCGGGCGTCTGCGTGCGTGCGGTCAACATCATGATCGGCACGTCCGAAAGGCCTCGTATCGTCGGAACCAGCGAGATTCCGTCTGCGCCGGGGAGACCTACGTCAAGAATCACGAGATCGACGTCGTGCGTCCGAATGACCTCGGTCAATCCGGCGCCGTTCGGCAAGGCTTCGACGCGATACCCTTCGCGCTCGAGGGCGAGCGCCAGCATCTCGCGCATCGCGCGTTCGTCTTCCACCACGACGATTCTGAGTTCGTTCGGCACGTGCGTATTAACCTAAGTTCTTAATCGGAGATTCATCGGAGAAATGAATTTCTCCGAATGTTTTCCATGTGCGATGGCACACTGTCGGCATAGACGACTACGTTTTTCTAGGGAGATTTCTATCGCTATGAACCGTACGCGCACCTCCGTAACTGCAGCGGCGTTGGCTTTCGCCCTTTCGGCGTGCAGCGGCGCCGGGACCGGCTCGTTGCCCCAAAACGCCCTGCCGCAAGCCGCAAACGCGGTCGAAACGGCCGCCAACGCCGGCGCTGCGATCTCGCAAAACGGCGTTCGCGCCGACGCGTCCACGCCTCCGTCACTCGGCCCCATCGAGGCTCTCAATGCTGCGGGTGCGTCGATTCGCGACCTTTCCGAGGAAGCACAGACCGACACCGGTCGCGGCTCGCAAACCTCCAGTGGAACGTGCCGCAAAGGCATCGAGCTGTACGTTCCGGACAAAGCCGGAACGCCCGACTCGATGCAGCGCGAGGTATTTTGGGATGCGGGGTGTACGAAGCTGGCTCGCGACAGCGTGCGCGTCTTCACGCCGACGAGCGGATCGAGCGAAAACGTGACGCTCGACGTGATCAACTACTCGCCGGCCGGTGCCAAACTCTCGGAACGCAGCGCCGAGGTGACCTTCGCCGACGCAACGTTCGGTTCGAACGGATTCCCCAACCCCACGGACGGATTCGACCGCAACGCGACCAGCACGCTCGCGATCGCCGGAACGCGCACGATCTTGGCGGGCGATGAGTTCGTCGTCTCACCGCTCTCGAACGGCTCGGGAACGTTTTGCAGCGACTCGGCGGGTTATAACGCGGTCGGCTTTCCGGCGCTCGGGAAGACGTTCGGATGGGAAGGCGGTTTCTTGACGGCCGGAACGCGAACGGTCAACTCCGACGGCAGCGTTACGTGGAACGGCACGCACACCGGAACTGCCTACGAGGCGCCCATCGGCTCGCTGAGCCTGGTGACGGGAACGCCGAATACGGCCTGCCCGATCGTCGCGCCGGACTATAGCCTGAGCGGAGGAACGGCGGGCGGATCGTCGACGGGTGCGCTGACGGCCACCTTCGACAACGGCGAACTGGTCGATCTGACGCTCGACCACACCGGTTCCCGCGGCAGTTACGCGATCGCCGCTTCGACCGACACCAAGCTGTGGCCGACCAATCCGCGCTTCATCACCGGAACCGTCACGAGCGGAGGGAAAACCATCGCGCACTTTGCCGTCAACGCCTTCGGCGACGGCACGATCTCGGTGTTTGCCACCGGAACGATTTATCGAATCGTCGACTGGATCGTCGTGAAGTAGCGGCCGGTCCCCGCGCTAGTTGACCCGTTTTGTGCGGCCGGCCCATTCCCGGTCGCGCAAAACGAATTTCTGGACCTTTCCGGTCGACGTTTTGGGCAGATCGCAAAACTCTACGGCTTTGGGGGTCTTGAAGCCCGGGAGGCGCGTGCGGCAAAAGGCGATGAGCTCGTCTTCGCGCGCGCTCGCACCGGGCTTCAGCGTGACGAAGGCTTTGGGGACTTCGCCCCACTTCTCGTCCGGTTTGGCGACGACCGCGCACTCGAGAACCGCCGGATGCTCCATGAGCGTCTTCTCGACCTGAATCGTCGAGACGTTCTCGCCGCCGCTGACGATCACGTCCTTGGCGCGGTCGGTGATTTCGACGTAGCCGTCGGGATGCATGACGGCGACGTCGCCGGAGTGGAAATACCCTCCGCGAAAGGCTCGCGCGGTTGCCTCGGGATCGCCGTAGTAACCCTTCATCACGTTGTTGCCGCGCATGACGATCTCACCCGGCGTGGCGCCGTCGCTCGGAACGTCGTTCATGGCGTCGTCCACGACCCGCAGGTCGTCGATCCCGGCGGTGAAAAACGGCACGCCTTGGCGTGCCTTGAGACGCGCGCGATGCTGCGGCACGTGCAGATCCCAATCGGTCTTCCACGCGCAGACCGTAAACGGACCGTAGGTCTCCGTCAGCCCGTAGACGTGCGTTACGACCGCCCCCAGCCGCTCCATCTGAAGGATCGTGTGGGGCGCCGGCGGCGCTCCCGCGGTGGTGACGTGCAGCGGAGCGCCGAACGGCTTGACGTCGGGGTGATTGGCGAGGCTCACCAGCACCGTCGGGGCGCCGCAAAGGTGGGTGACGCGTTCGCGTTCGATCAGGTCGATCATGCGCGCGGGATCGACCTTGCGCAAACAGACGTGGGTCGCTCCGGCAGCGGTTACGGCCCACGGAAAGATCCAGCCGTTGCAATGGAACATCGGCAGCGTCCAGAGATACACCGGATGATGCGGCATGCCCCA
>DATJUC010000058.1:0-8156 GCA_035502675.1 Candidatus Acidiferrales bacterium
GCACGAGGACCACCGGAGCCATGGCCGGAGCCTTTCCTTCGATAGTTATCGCCTCCGAGCCGACCGCCGGTCCGACCGTCATTGTCAAGTTTTCGTTGACCGAGACGGGTACCGGCTGCGCCGCCCGCACGGATGCGGGACAAACGCCGACCCCGGCGGTTCCTAATACCGCCGATGCGACAATCGCCCTCACGGTATAGCCGTGAAAGCGCGGCAAAATTCCACAAAGCACCTGTGGCCGAAAATACACGCTCTGCCGAGATTATACAAGAGGGTCGTTTGTAAAATCGGTCACGTTAACGCAAAACAAACGTCCCGTCGATTTCGTAAACGGGTAATTGGGGAGGATTCGACCTCAAACCGAGGAAGGCGCCGCATCACATGACGGGTCGTTCGGTGCGGTTTATCGCACCGCTGTTATTTCTCGTTGGATTCTGCACGTGTTTCCCCATTATGGCGGTTGCAGACTCCGATACGATCGTGCTCGAATCGGGCGCCTCGACGATCGTCGAAGCACCCGGCTTGACCCGCGTTGCCACGGGCGACTCCGGGATAGCGGGCGTCGTCCCGATCGGCACGCAGGAAGTCATCATCAACGCCAAGGGGCCGGGGCGTACCACCGTTTACGTATGGTCGCAAGACGGCAACGTCACGCGCTACGAGGTGTACGTCTCCGGACAGTTGCCCAACGATCTGGCGCAAATGGTCAAAGCCGCGATCGGGATCCCGGACGTTCAAGTCGTGAGCATCCGCAACGCGGTGATCGTGCGCGGCGTCGCCAAGGACCTCGGCGAAGCGCAATACATCGACAGCGTGATCGCGCGCTTCAGCGAGTTTGCCAAACAGGAACATCAGTCGATCATCGATACGGTCTTCGTTCCGCATCCGCTGGGCGAGCTCGACGACGAGCTGCAGCGCATGCCCGGCGCTTCCGGCATCCGAATGGATTACGATCCCAAAGGAACGGGCGACATCATCGTGAGCGGACGCGTGCACGACCGCCAAGAGGCCGAAGAGGTGTTGGCCAAGGCGCGCGGGCTGGCGGGGCCGTTTCTGGCCAGCGACGCCAAGGTGATCGATCGCCTCGCCGTCGACGTCACCAGTCAGATCGACGTCAAGGTCTACGTGCTCGAAGTCGACAAGACCGGCATGTCGGACATCGGCGTCGAGTTCAACGGCTACAACCCGGTGACGCAAGAGCTCGTCAACCCGTCGTTTCCGGTCGTCGAGGACCAGCAGGCCGGCAGTCCGGGCAAAGCCTTCAACATCGGCGCCTTCTTCCGAACCATCTTCTTGGCGCCGACCATCAATTTATTGTTACAAACGGGCCACGGACGCATTCTAAGCAGCCCCGATCTGGTTACACTACCGGGGTCGGAGGCAAAGTTCTTGGTCGGCGGTCAGATTCCGTATACGTACTCCTCGGGGCTCGGAACGGTGAGCATTCAGTTCCAGCAGTACGGCGTGCAGCTCGACGTAACTCCGACGATTCTGGGCAACGGCAAGATCGAGTGCAAGATCGCGCCGACGATCTCGGACTTGGACTACACCAACGAGGTCATGCTCAACGGAACCGCCGTGCCGGGCTTGACGACCAGCCAGCTCTCGACCGACGTCATCACCAGCGAAGGCGAAGGCGTGTTGATGGGCGGCCTGCTGCGCCATCTCCAGCAGAAGGTCATCACCAAGATTCCGGGGCTGAGCGCCATTCCGATCCTCGGCCAGCTCTTCCAGTCGGTCAACTACACGAACAACGAATCGGACGTCGTTTTCGTCGTTACTCCGGTGGTGATCAATCAATGACCTTTATCGGCGCGATGCTGCGCGACGAACGCGGCGGCACGATCGTGGAGTACGCGCTGGTCTTTGCGTTTCTCGCGCTGGTGTGCGCGTTCGGATTCATCACGGTGGCCAACAGCACCGGGCAGCGGTACGCCACCAGCACCAATCAAATGAGCGCCGTTCAAGAAAGTCCGCTGCCGACGATATCGCCGGGGACGTGAGCCGCTGCGAGTCCTGCCGGGGTGCGGCCCTGGCGGAAACGGTCGTCGTCCTGAGCTTCACGCTCATCCTGATGTACGGGATTCTGGAGCTGGCCGCGATCGGGTTCTTGCAGGTCTCGGGCGATGCGACGACCTTCTTCGCCGCCCACGAGTACGCACTGGGCGTCGCTCAGTCGGCGATAACGTCGGAGCAGGCGACGATGGCGCCGCCGTTCATCGCCAACGCCGTTCAGTTTACGCCGGCGCCGCCGCCGACCGTCGACCCAACGCTGTTCGCCAACATCTACGGCACGATGAACAATAACAACCGCCACGGCGGTTACACCCTGGTGCGCCCGCAAAACTTTCAAGTCTATCTCAACGATACGCCCGCCAACGGCGCGACCGCGATCTTCAACGGCGTCTTCGGGTTTTCGCACTTCACCGCCCCGATCACGTCGGGCGCCGTCGAAGCCTACTATCTGATGACCCAGAACGAGATGGACAACTACGGCGTCGGTCCCAATACCGACGACACCGGCAACATCGTCAGCTCGCGGTACGCCAGCCCGTTTCTTCCCCAGAGCGACAACATCGTCGCCAACATGAACACGCCGCCGTATTACGTGCCCAACTCCGTAATCAAGGTGTGCACGACGCCCTGGGCCGGCGCGAGCCAAGCCTTCGGCGAGCAGTGCGGCGGAGGAGCCGACCAGCCCTATTACCTCGGCTTGGCCGAGTATCTCTCGAACTACAACTACGCGCCGACGTCCCTGGCGATGGGAGTCAACGCCGGCCAGGTCTTCCAAGCGATGGCGGCGCACGAGCGCGTTTACGCAAACCTCGTCGCGGCCTTTCCCGATCTGTCGGGATTGAGCAACGCCGCCGAGGACACGACGCTCGCGCAGATTCAGTACCAGTTCCAAAATCACGCCGGGACTTCGCTGACCAACAGCAGCTGCACGCCCTGGACCGGCAGCAGCGCCCTCACGACCAACGTCGACGGCAGCGCCAACGGTTACTGCGGCGCCTTCTACGAAAACGCCAACTTCAAGAACGGCGGGACGTGCGGCGCCTCGACCGGATACGTGCCGCTGGCCTGGTACGATCCGTTCCTGTGGTGGGAGCATCAAAGCGGCCGCAGCAGTCCGAGCTGGTCGCCGCGCGCGATGTGGTCGTCCTCGCCGGTTCCTCCGGCGGACCCGGGCGGCTTCAGCGACGGCCCCGAGGGCCCCAACTGCGGCAGCAACAGCGGAAACGCCGGCGGCTGGAACGGCGCGTCGTTCGGCCTGGTCTACGCGTGGGATCAGCCCAACTTTCCTTCGTCGCCGATCGGTCCCGGATACTATCCGACGTATCCGCTGCAGGGCGCGCTCATCTCCGGAGATCCGGCGTACTGATGGACGCCCGCAGCGCGCACGCCCAACGCGGTCAGACGATTCCCGTTTGGACCTTCGGCATCATGACGACGCTGATGCTGATGATGGCGATCTTCAACTACGCGAGCTCGCTGCGCTGGCAGATCCGCGCTCAGAACGCGTCGGACTCCGTCGCCCAAGCCATCCTGAGCGTCCAGACGCAGCATTACAACGAAATTCTCGCCGACTTGCACGGCGCGGCGATCGAGGAGTACCGCATCCGGCGCACGATGGCGGGACTGCTCTACCTGCTGCACGGGGACGGCGGCTGCTGGGCGACCGGTGCGGGCACCGGAAGCTACCCCGCGTCGAGCCCGGGCGGATGGATCGACTGCGCCTCCGCCTACAACAGCCTGCGCAACAACTACGTCGCCGAAGTCAATCGCTACGCGCAGGACGTCCAAACCATCGCGGCGCTTTCGCAATACACGCAGGCGCAGCAGATCGCCGACATGGAGACGATCGCGAGCACCTTCCAGAACAACTGTGCGAGCGACGGACCGACGGGGTCGGACTGCGTCTTCACCTACACGATCGCGACGCCGACGGCGCGGGCCGAGCTCTCCGGCGCCGAGTCGGATTCGGGCGGCGAGAACAACGGTGCGGGCGAAGCGCTGCCCAACGGCGGAAACATCGCGACGGATCTCAACCCGCTGCAGCTCGAGGTCGTAGCGTGCGCGCAGATCCTGCAGCCGTTCAGTTCGTTTTTCCATCTGAACGCGATCCCGTTCTACGCAATCGGCCGCACGGCGGCGACCAGCACGATGGTGACGCAGGAATGGTTCGCTCCGGGCGTTCTGACCAATCCCAACAGTCCGACCGACGCCTACTTCCAGCCGCCCGAGTTCACCGAAAGCGCGAGTAACTCGCAGCCGTCGATCTACAGCGCGGCAAACTTCTGCAACAGCTCCAACACCGCGTACGACTGGTACGCCGTGCACTGGTGCTCGAATGCGTACAAGAGCCTGTACACGACGCCGGCGCCCGGCGTCACTCCCGGCTACGGCGGTTACTCGACCTACGTCAACACCGACGAATACTCGACGTGGAGCGGATGGTGGGCCGCCGTGCCGATTCCGCCCTACAACGGCACGTGGACGCCCACCGGCGCAAACTGCGCGCAGAACGTGCGGTGGACGTCGTGACGCGCGCGGTCGCGCGCGGCCAGGCGATCGTCGAAACGGCCGTGTTTCTGCCGCTCGCGCTGCTGGTACTCTTCGCGGTGATCTGGGCCGCCCAATACGGCGTGCTCAGCGAGCGCGTCGAGTCGGCGGTTCGTTACAGCGGACTGATCTCCAATCAGATCAATCCGTTCGTCGAATACAGCTATTACGTGCTCTACAACAGCCTCGGATCGAGCAGCCCCAACTCGCCGGTGCCGTCGCAGACGTGCAACGCGCCGACGACCGACGCGCTCACCAACAGCAACACCTATCCGGGCCCTTCGATGGGACCGTTCTGGACGGCCACGGCCGCTCCGCCGGTGACGCAGTGCGTCTACACGAACTCGCAGTCGGTCGTCTTCTCGACCGGGATGAATCAAAACGCGATCGCCTTGAGTAACAGCACCACGGTTCAAGCGCAGCTTACCGTACCCGCGTACTTGTCGAGCGCGCTCGGCTTCTCGAGCTCGATCATCGGCCCCGGCGCGCTGCCGATCGCCCGTACTGCAAACTTCATGAAGCCGGCCGATTTGAAAACGATCCTCTCCTGTCACAACACGCTGCAAGCGGCGCTCGCCGGGTCGCTCGCACCGACGCCGCTCACCAGCGCGCCGCCGACCACCACCACGCCGATGCCGGAGCCGTTACCGACGCAGTCCTCGGTTCCGTATACCTGTTAGGGCGGCGTCACTGATAAGCGCCGGACCACCGATTCCTCGACCGAACCGACGTCGTAGCTGACCACTAGGACGACGTCGCCGCCGGCGTCGCGAGGGACGGGAATGCCGGCGCGCGTGCTGCCGTCGGGAACCTCGACGCTGGCGAGCGCGGTTCCGTCCGGACGTTCCAGCGCCAACCGGACGTGCCGCGTTCCGGGCGCGATGTCCGCAAACACGGTCGCGCCCGCGACCACGTTTTGAGCTTCGACGCGGACCGGCGTGCCGGCCATCGACGCGGGCATCGCGGGCGCGGAAGGCGAGGGCTTGGGTACGGCCACCGTGACGCCGACGGTGGAGGTCGCTCGTTCGTTACCGCGCGCAGCTTCCAGGGTGACGCGCAGATCGCGGTTTCCCGAAAATTCCGGGACGCGCAGTTGCGCGGTGCCCGCACGAGCCAGCGGAGCTTGCGCCCAAACGGTGTTCTGCGCGTCGCGAAGCACCACGCGGCCGTGCGTCGCTCCGGTACGGTAGCGCACCGCAATCGACCCGCCGGGCGCGACCTGCGAACGATCGACCGACAACGATTCGATCAACGGCCGCGGCATCGGCGTCGCCGCCGGAAGCGCGATCAGCGGCTCGGCCCGCTCGGCGACGCCGAGCTTCCCGGCGCGCCGTACTTGCAGCGTGTACGAGCGCGTGCGGTACGCGGGCGGCAACGTCAGGGCGAGCGTTCCCGCGGCGTCGCGCAAATCGCCCGACGCGACCGTTCGTCCGCGGTCGTCCCGCAGCGCGTAGCCGGTGGTTCCGAACCCGCCGGTGCGATAGGCGACCTGCAGCGGCGCGCCGGCGACGCCGACCGGCGGAACGGCCAACACGTCGACGCGCGGCTGCGCCAAGCCGACGCCCAGCGCGGCGACGCCGGCGACGAACGCACCGGCCGCGACGCCGAAAAGCAGCGTCGGACCGGGAAGCGGCGCAACCAGCTCGCGCTGCATCCGCCCGTTGACGAGCCGCACGACCAGCGCGCCGCCGCACAGCGCCTCGAACGGCGACACTGCGAACGAGAAATCGGCGGTCGAGACCGGATCGACCCAAACTTCGGCCGGTGCGATCGGACGTTCTCCGCCGCCGCGCCGAACGCGAAACGAAACCAGCAAATAGAGCGGGGTCTCGTTCGAGATTTGCAGCGCGTAGCGCGGCCGCGCGCCGGGCAGACGGCGAAGATCGCTCTGCAGCCGGTTGCCGCCGACGTCGACGAGCAGGCTCGAGGCCGGGGTCTCGGCGAGGCTCGCCGACCGGCGAGCTAGTGGACCGTTCAACCGCGGGGCGGCCGGCCCCAACCGGACTGCACGTAGGTGCCGTCGACGACGATCGCCGGCACGGTCGGATCGTTGCCGGTGTACGCGAACATGCGGCGCCGCTGCTCGCGATCGTTCTGCGCGTCGCGGGCGACGTACGACCGGCCGGCGGCGTCGTAGAACGCCATCGCCGCTCGACAGTACGGACACGCGGGGCTGATAAAGAGCTCGATCTCGGCTTGCTCGGGAAGACGCTCGACGTCGATGCGCGACATGCAGCCAGCATCTTCGACTCGCATCCGGGCTGGCCTTGGTTCGCAAAAACCCGCCATTCCGGAATCGCAAAAGCGTTAACACGTCAACGTGCAATACCCAAAGCGTAAAGTGTAGGTAATCCCGCCGTCTCGGCTCTTGCTCCTCGGGCTCGTAGATGCGACGATACCGAAACGCCGCCGACGCGGAGGTCGGCACGGAAACCGG
Source organism: Candidatus Acidiferrales bacterium (assembly GCA_035502675.1). Classification (GTDB taxonomy): domain Bacteria; phylum Vulcanimicrobiota; class Vulcanimicrobiia; order Vulcanimicrobiales; family Vulcanimicrobiaceae; genus DATJUC01. The sequence goes on from DATJUC010000058.1 coordinate 7,001, forward strand.
AACCTCGGTCATCGTCTCCCTCACTACTCAGCACGCCCGACATGCGCGACGGGCACATCTTGCAACCGTTCAAGCTCAAGCCGAGTCGTCCGGGTCTCCGTAGTTCCGAGTGCAAGCGCCGGGGTGGGCTGCTAGGTCAATCCGCGCCGGGAACCAGTCGTTCGCTGTAGCCACACGCAGCGAGCGAAGGGCCTCCCGGTGCGGTTCTCCGCGTCGCGCGGCCTCTGCGAGCCCGGCGTCGAATTCCGCCGCATGCCTTTGGTCTTCGTGCCGACGCCGCTCGGCAATCTCCGCGACGTCACGCTGCGCGCGCTCGACGTTTTGCGCGACGCGGACGTGATCGTCGCCGAAGACACGCGCGTCGGACGCAAGCTCCTGGCCGCACTCGGCCTCCCGGGCCGGCCGATCTGGAGCTATCGCGAGCAGAACGCCGCCGCGGCGACCGCTGGAATTCTCGAACGCGCCCGAAGCGCGCTGGTGGCGGTGACCAGCGACGCCGGAATGCCCGGCATTTCCGACCCCGGAAGCGCTCTGGTCAGCGCCGCCCGCGAAGCCGGCGTCGAGGTCGAAGTGCTGCCCGGTCCGAGCGCTTCCTTGGGCGTCGCCCTGCTCTCCGGCTTTCCGCTTCAGCGCTTCGCTTTCGAGGGCTTTCCGCCGCGGACCGCGGGCGCGCGGCGCGCCGCCTTGGCTCGCGCGCTGGCGTCGGGAGCGACCACGATTTGGTACGAAGCGCCGACCCGGATCCACGATACGCTCGCCGACCTCGCTGCGGTCGCGCCCGCGGCGCGGGTCTTTCTCGTCCGCGAATACACCAAGCTTCACGAAGAACGCTTGACCGGGACCCCGTCGGCGGTCGCGGAGGCGCTCTCCCGGCCGCCGCGCGGCGAGATCGCGTTTGCCGTCGCGCCTCTGCCGGTCGCCGCCCCGCCGCCGGACGACGCGGCGCTGGACGCGGCGATCGACGACCTTCTGGCGAGCGGCTGCCGCGTGGGCGAGATCGCGCGCCGGCTGGCCGAGCGCGGCGCCGGCGACCGGCGAGCGCTCTACGCACGTGCGAGCGCGCGCAAGAGCGACGCGGCGAAAGGCCGAAAGCCAGCGCACTCATGAGCCGCGCCTTCTACGTCACCACGCCGATCTATTACATCAGCGGCAATCC
>DATJUC010000059.1:0-5004 GCA_035502675.1 Candidatus Acidiferrales bacterium
GCCGGGGCCAACGGCGACCCGATCGAACGCGCCGACGCCGCGCGCATCGTGCAGACCAGCACCACCGCTTTGGGCGTCTTGGCAAAATACTTGGGCGACGTCCGGCGCGGCCGAATCGCGGCCGCTCACGCCTACGCGTCCTCACCCGGCGTGCGCGCGTTGAGCACGAGCATGGTCGCCGCCTACGCGGCCTTCGAGCAGCATCAGCTGCTGGTCAGCGAAGCGATCGCGAGACGGCTGCGCAGCCAGACCGCGACGTTCAGCGTTCTGCTGGTTTTGTTGTCGCTGGCCGGCGCCGTCGCCACGCTGACGTTTTTCTTGCGCTTCGGGACGCGCATCACGCGTCGCATCGAAGAACTGGGCGAAAACGCGCGACGGCTGGCCGACGACCGCCCGACCGAGCCGATCGGGGGCGACGACGAAATCGCGGAGCTGGATCGCGTCTACCAGCAAATGGCGCGGCGAATCGCGCGCGAACACGACGTTGCGACGATCTTGCAGCGCGCGCTGCTGCCGCAGGATCTGCCGACCCTTCCGGGACTCCGCCTGGACGCCGCCTACGTCCCGGCCGGCGCACACGCGCGCGTCGGAGGAGACTGGTACGACATCTTCCGCCTGAGCGATCGCACGGTCGGGATCAGCGTCGGCGACGTTGCCGGGCACGGCGTCCGCGCGGCCGCGCTGATGGATTGCGCGCGCCAGGCGATTCGGACCGTCGCGTCCTTCGATGCCGAACCGTCGTCGGTGGTGCGGCACGTCAACCGGGTCGTCTGCGCAAACCAAACGGCGCCGCTGGTGACCGCATTCTTTGCGACGCTCGACCTGCGCGACGGCAAGCTGCGCTACTGTTTTGCGGGTCATCCGGCGCCGATCGTCGTGACCGCCGGCGGCGTCCAGGAACTGCTGGCCGGCCAAGGCCTCGTTCTGGGCATCGCTCCGGACGCGGAGTACGAAACGCTGGAGCGGACCCTCGACGTGGGGACCGCGATGGTGCTCTACACCGACGGCCTGATCGAAACCAATCGCGATTACGACGGCGGACTGCGCTATCTCATCGAGTCGGTCGAAGCCGAATACCGCAACGCCTCGCAGAATATAGCCCAGGCGATCCTTTCGCGCGCGCTCGGCACGGAGCCGCCGCGCGACGACGCCGCGCTGCTTTTCGTCGGCGTGACGGCTTTGGGCGAAGCCGCCGTCGAGCCCAAGGTGCGCACGTGGAAAGTCGACGCGCGCGAAGAGCGTTCGGCCCGGCGCGTCAAGCGCGCCGTCCTTTGGCATCTCGGCACGATGACCGGTAAGAGCGTCGATCTTTCGGCGGCCGAACTGATCATGACCGAGTTGATCGGAAACGTCGCCAAACACACGCCGGGGATGGCCGACGTCTCACTGGAGTGGGACGGTTCGGGCGCGATCTTCCGGATCGCCGACCGCGGCCCGCGCTTCGAGCCGCGCAGCGGCGCGCCGGTCGTCGACGTGATGTCCGAGGGCGGGCGGGGGCTGTTCCTCGCCGGCGCGCTGGCTCACGGCTTACGCGTCGAGTGGAGCGGCGAAGGCAACTGCGTGACCGCCGTCCTGCCCGTCGACGGTATCGATACGCTCGCGAGCTAGCGCGCCGCCGACTGCGCGTCGACGCGAAAGACGTACGCCAGCACTTCGGCGACGACGGCGTACAGCTCGCGCGGAATGTATTCGCTGACGTCCAGCGCGGCCAACGCTTCGACCAGCGCCGGATCCTCCATCAGCGGCACGCCGTGCTCGCGCGCGACGCGAACGATTTCGTCGGCGATGTGACCGCGACCGACGGCGACGACCTGCGGCGGTTCGGGCTTAACCGGATCGTACGTCAGCGCCGCCGCCGCGGCGCGCTTCTCGCGCGGCTTGCGAAAGTTGAAGAAGCTCACGCGCGCATGTCCACGACGCGCGACGAATCCGATTCCGCCGGCGCCGGCTGCGCCTCGGCGGCGTTTCCGAAGCGGTGCGGCGCCACCGATGCCGCCATCGCGGCGACCCGGTACCGCAAATGTTCCAGCCGCGAACGCAGATCGTCCAGCGTCGTGCGGAATCGTCCGGCCGCCGGCGCCGCTTCGGTCTTCACGTTTACGCTGACCGCACGCCCGACGGTCTGCACGTCGACGGCGACCGTTCCCAGCGTCTTGGTGTCGAGCACGAAGGCGATGTGGAAGTTGTCGGGATCGATCTTGCCGCCGCCGGGCGCGTCCTTCGACACGCGCAGCTGCACCGGGCGTCCGCCGTCGCGATAAAAGACCGGCAGCGGAATGACGATCGCGTTCGGATCGGCGTTTTGCGCGCCGAGCGCGTTGAGCTGCAGCGCCGTGATCGTCGTGAGCGCATCGTTGAGGGCGGGGAGCAGATCGGCGGGCGCTCCGCGCGGCGGCGATTCCAGCATTGCGACGATCGAGCTCTTGAGATCGTATTGCAGCGCGGTCAGACGCTCGACCACCCGCGCTGCTGCCGAGGGTGGAAGCGCTGCGGCCAAACTGGCGGCGGACTGCGGCGGCGCCGGAGGCGCATCCGCCGGCGGTGGCGCCGTTTGCGAGGCTGCGGGTGCCGGCGGAAGCGGTTGCGCCGCCCCCGTCGGCTCTTCGGGCTGCGGCACGGCGGCCGGCGCGGGCGAATCCTCGGGCTGCTCCGGCGCCGCAAAATCCAGCATCTGGCGCAGGACGGCGGCGACTTTGGCTTCGGCGCCCTCGAATACGTTGGAAACGAACGCGGCCAGCTGCTCGGGCAGGGCGCGCGCGTTCGAAGGATCGAGCCGCGCCACGAACGCCGCGATCGCGCGCAACGATCCGGCCCGCGTGTCCTGTGCGGCGACGCCGGCCAGCGCCGAATCCAAGCGCGCGAGGGCCTTGGGCAGCGCGGACGCGGCTTGGGAAGCCAGCCGTGCGGCGGCTAGCGTGAGCGGCGTCGTTTGGACCCCGAGCTTCGCCAGCAGCGCCGCTTCCGGGCTCGACGGGGGCGCGGCTTTGGCCGGTATACCCGAGGGCGGTGCCGGCGGTGCCTGCGGTGCCGGCGGCGCCGAAAGGATCGCCGGCGGACGCGCGGCCGCCGCCGCCGGAGCGGGGATCGGCGGCGCCGCCTTTGCCGGGGTATTGACCAGCTCCGACAGATCGACCGAGGCAGCGCGGCTCGCCGCAATTCGCGCCTCCAAGCCCAGTTGATCCAGCTCTTGCGAGACCGCGGCCGAAGCCGCGGCGGCCGGCGCGCCGGCCGGAACCTGCCGAACCGACGCCGCTACGAAGACCGCCGGCGGCGGCGCGACCCCGGCAGAAGGCGCCGGCGGGGACGTCCCTTGGCTAGAAGCGGCCGGCGTAGCCGCCGGCGCGGATGAAGGCGCTGCGTCGGGCGGACGGGAGACGACGGTCGTCAGCGTCGCGGTCGTGGGTTCGCCGGGGGCCTGCGCGGGGAGCGTAACCGACGCGGTCGGCGGGGGATTCTGCGGATCGACCACCCCGAGATTGCGGACCACGATCTGATTGCCGGTGAATCCGGTGACTTGCAGGAGCAGCGACTCTCCGGGATCGATGCCGGGCGGGAGCTGCGCGAGAACCGTTTGACCGAGCACGGCGAGACGATCGGCGCCGCCCTGCGGCGGTAAAATGGTCGCCGTCAGCAGGTCGCCGACGTTGAGTTGGGCTTGGAGAATCTCGATCGCGACGCCGAGATCGATCGTCGCCAGCGCCGACGCCTGCAGCGATGCGTCGGCGGCCAGCGCAGCCAGTGGATCGAAGCCGGACACGGCCCCTACGCCGCCGCGCTAGGCGGTCGTGTCGATGAAGTGCTCTTCGCCCATCGCTTCGACCGTGACGATATCCGCCTCGTCGACCTGCGATCGGTACGCGCGGCGGCGCTTGCGCGGCGAATAGGTTCCGGCCTCACGCTGTCGCTCGGGATCGGGGCGAATCTTGGCACCTTCGGTTTTGGGAGGCTCGGTAACGGTCTCTTCGCGCTGTTCCACCTGTGCGGCGAACGCGGACTGTGCGGCTTGTTGTGCTGCGGCGGGGGCCTGTTGGGCGCTGCTAACTACCGCCGCGCTCTGCGGTGCGGCCAGGTAAGCGAGTTGCAGATCCACCGGTTGGATCGCCATGGCCCGGTACTTCTCCCCGCAAGGATCGTTCTACTTTCGTATCGGATTCGGGCGCGGGTTTCCTGAGGTACTTCTGTTTGATCGTCGGGTCGTCTTCGCGATACCCGAGGTCGGAGCGCAGCTCGCGCAGCTTTTGGCGCAGATGGATGACCGCTTGAGCGTGAATCTGCGAGACGCGGGACTCCGAGACGCCCAAGGCGCCCTTGATCTCCTTGAGCGTCTGGCCTTCGAAATAGTAGAGCCGGATGACGGTGCGCTCCTGGGTCGAAAGCGAGTCGACCGCGCTCACCAGCTCGGCGCGAACCTCACGCGCCTCGACCTCGCCGGTAACATCGCTCTCGTCGTCCTTGAGCGTGTCGACCAGCGGAATTTCGTAGCCTTTTTCGTTGGGGAGGAACTCTTCGAGCGACAGCACCGCAGTACCCCGAACCCGCTGCACCAGCTGGTCGAGCTCGCGCGGCGTGAGGCCCATCCGGCCGGCGACCTCGTCCTCGGTGGGCGCGCGACCCAGCTCGAGCTCGAGCTCTTGGTAGGTGCGCTCGAGCTCGCGCGCGCGCTGGCGGATCGCGCGCGGAACCCAGTCGAGCGAGCGCAGCGCGTCCAGGATCGCCCCGTTGATGCGGGTGATCGCATAGGTCTCGAACTTGACGCCGCGAGCGTCGTCGTATTTCTCGATCGCGTCGATCAAACCCAGAATGCCGTCGTTGATCAGGTCGTTGATCTCGACGTTGGGCGGGAGATTGACCGAAAGTCGACCGGCGACGTACTTGACCAAGTGCAAGTACCTATGCACGATCTCTTCCCGGGAGAGCTCGACGCCGCCGATGATATAGCGCCGCGCTATGCGGTTAGCCTGCATCAAATCCCCGAACGGCGCGCAGCGGGCGCGCCTGGCGCGT
>DATJUC010000060.1:0-13128 GCA_035502675.1 Candidatus Acidiferrales bacterium
CTGCGGAACCACGACCTTCATCACGGGACCCATCGCTCGCTGGCCGGAGGGCAGCTCGGCCAAAACGCTGCGCACGATCTCGCGGACTTCGGTCTCCGATTTTTGCCGCGGCAGATAGGTCAGGAGAATCTCACGCTCGGCCGCCTCTTTGCCGGCCAAATCGGTTCTTCCGGCGCGCTCGTACTCGGCTGCCGCGTCGGAGCGCTGCTTGACCAGGCGGCCGACGACTTCCACCTCGTCCGCGTCGGTCAACTCGTTACCGGCTTCGGAGCGTTTATAGGTGAACCCCGAAAGCGCCGAGCGCAGCGTATCCAGACGCAGCTGGTCGCGCGCCCTCATCGCCTCCTTGACGTCGGCGGCGATCCGGTCTTTGAGACTCCCCATGGGCTCTAGCTGCGGCGCTTGCGAGCGGCGGCCGACTTCTTCTTCTTGCGGACGCTGGGCTTTTCGTAGTGCTCGTGCTTGCGGGCTTCCGCCAAGATGCCGGCCTTCTGGGTGGCCTTCTTGAAACGGCGCAGCGCGCTCTCGATCGACTCGCCGGGAGCAACGCGAACTTCCATTATGTAACGACCCCCCTTTCAACCGTGGCCGCATTTCGCCGCGCACGAAAAATGAGACCCCGAAGGGCCCGAGCACCTACCCTAACATACCCCCCGGCGGCCGTCAAACGCAGGGGAGGTATCGTAGACGGTCCGGCCCCGTCACGTGCGCGCCGGCGGTCGCACGATGCGGCGACGCCCGACCCGCCATCAAGTGGATCACGGGGACGCCGCGTAATAGCTCCGCTGCGTCGGCGATGAGCCTGCGGTGACACTTCCACCACGGTGTTTCGGCGCACATGACCGCCGACGGCGTGCGCGCCGCCCCTCCCAGGAGCACGTCCAAGGCGATGGCAAACGGCTGCTGCTCCATCCAGTCCGCATAACCGCGAAAGCCGTCGTTGCGCAAACCGGTGTTGTTCGAGTCGGGCCGGGGTACGCGGCGTCCGCCCAAGTCCTCGGCGTGCGAGTAGGCGATGCTGCGTGCCGCAAGCGCTTCGGCCAACGCCGCTGCGTTGAACTGTGGGTGCCGCCGGCTGGCGGGATAGCGACGGACGTCCACGATGCGCGCGATGCCGGCGGCCTCGAGCCACCCGGCAAACGCGTCCAGCGTCGCCGCACCGTGACCGATGGTGTAGAGCGTCGCCGCTATCCCGGCGGCCACGCGAGCGGCCGGCCGGCGAGGACGTGTACGTGGAGGTGCTCCACGGTTTGCCCGCCGTGCGTTCCCGTATTGATCGCGATTCGAAAACCGTCGCGTCCGCGCTCGCGCCCCAAGCGCGCGGAGACGCTCATGACGCGCGCCAGCAACGCGTCGTCGCCCGAATCCACCAGATCCGCGAGGTTTCCGTGATGCCGGACCGGCATCACGAGCAGGTGCACGGGCGCTTGCGGATTGACGTCCTCGATTGCAAGGACGTCGTCGTCGCGGTACACCTGCGTGCTCGGAACGTTGCCGGCCGCAATCCGGCAAAAAATGCAGTCATCCGCCATCGTGCGTCGTTCGACGCGGCCGGTTGGGGCGTCCCGTCAGCGCGATCGAATCGTGAAGGTCCAGCTCTTGGTGTTTTCGTTGCCCGCGCGGTCGGCGACGCGTACCGTCACGCGTACGGGACCGTCGGGATACGAGTACGACGGCAAGTATTGAATGAACTGACCGGTGCGAAGGCATTCCGAGGTGACGTCGCGGTTGTTGACGCGCATCGTCACGCTGGAGGGGTTAACCGGAACCGCGTCCGACGCGAAGGTCGCGTAGATCGCGGGCCGGCTCGAGTTGACGTCGGCCCCTTCGCTCGGAGCGAAGTCGGCAATCCCGGGCGGCGTGCTCGCCGCCGAAATGGTCTGCGCGGCCTGCGCGTCGGGCGCCGAGTTTCCGTCGACGCTCAAATGTCCGATCAGCGGTGCATCGTCGAAGTTCGCGCCGGGCGGAATCGCGTACGAGCCGACGTAGACCCCGGATCCTTGTTCGTGCATCGCCAGCGACGTGACGTACGATCCGATGTCGAACGAGGCCGAACCGCCCGGCGTCCCGCGCATCGTGACCGCCAAGTCGTCTCCCGGCCGCAGCGGATGCGTGGCATCGACGTCGATCGAGGCGATGCGCACCGTTCCATTGGCCGCCGCCGAGGCAGTCGCCACCGTTCGGCTCGCAAGGATCTCGCGGACCTCGTTGGTTTGGACGTTGTAGCGGATCGCGACCGTATCGCCGGGACGCAGGTCGTCGAACTCGGCCGCCTTTCCGTTGATGGCGATCTCGGTGGTGCGTCCGGCTTCCACGACCTGTCCGTCGTCGAGCACGAACTGCGCGCCGGCCACCGCCACCACCCGGCCGCTTCGCGAACCGAACGCGTCGATCACGCGCACGACGCGTCCGTCCTTGCGCAGCTCCATGCGCGCGAAGTCGCCCGGCCGGACGTCGGAAAGCTCGCCCGGAGTCGTCACGTTGGCGTTGACGTCTTGCATCTCGACGACGGCGTTGCGGCCGATCGGTACGGTCTTCGGACCGTTCGGATACGAGAACGTCAGGGTCGGCGGATCCGAGAGAACGTCCACGGCCGAGACGGTGCCGAAGCGCTCGTATCCGGTCGCGGTCGTCAAGAATCCGTCGGCCGTCCGTCCGATGCGTTGCGATGCGATCGTCACCGTGTGGGCGCGCCCGTCGACGTGCACTTGCGCGCCCAGGGCGTCGGTGAAAAAGCGCAGCGGGGCGAAGAGCACGGAGTCGATTTCGACGGCCGGCGCTTCCATCACGATGGTCGAGCCGCCGATGGTCGCGACTCGGCTGCCGACCGTCATCGTCACGGCGCTGGAGCCCACTTCAGTTTCGATCCGGCTGCCTTCGCGCTCGAACGGCAGACCCAACGCGGTCAGCGTGCGGCGCACCGGCACGTACAGCACGCCGTGCTCGAAGCGCGGCGCCGGGTCGATCGGCAGGCGGTCGCCGTTGATGACGATCGTCAGCGGCGGCGGGGCGTGCGGCGAAAGCGCGCCGAGCGTGAGCGCCAGAGCGATCGAAATCAGCATGACGTCGAGAAGACCTCCGCGTAGACGTCGGCCGTCGCGCGCGCGCAACGGTCCCAAGAGAGCTCGAGTGCGATCCGCTTGCCGCGCTCGACCATGCGTATGCGCCGTTGGCCGCCGGAAGCCATCTCTTCGAGCAGCGCGCGCAACGCCTCGGCGGAGCGCGCCGGGAAAGTCGCCGCGGCCGGTTCGAGCACTTCGGGTATCGCCTCGTCGCTGGCGAGAACCGGACAGCCGGCAGCCATCGCCTCGAGCATCGGCAATCCGAAGCCCTCGCAAAAGGCCGGCGAGACCAGTGCCGTAGCGCCCGCATAGTACCCGATCAGCTCGTCCACCGATACGTCGCCGAGGGCGCGGACCTCGCGGCTCGGCCGCCGCAGCCGCTCCAGCTCGCCCCCGAAGTCGTCCGGGCCGGTAACGTACAAGTCGAGTGCCGTCGTTTCGGGCAGCGCCGACCACGCCGCAAACAGCGTCGCCAAATTCTTATGAGCGCGATGGTTGCCCACGTAGAGCGCGTACGGCCGCGCCGCGGCGTACGGGCTCGCCGGGGCGTAGAACCGCTCGCCGACGCCCAGCGGAATCACGCGAACCTTCCTCGGGTCGACCCCGAGGAACCGCTGGAGATCGCCGACCGTGCGGCGATCGTCGGTGATGACGCGCGCGGCGCGATCGCACGCGCGTCGAACGACGAGCCGGTAATAGGGCGCGACCTTGGCTTTGAAATACTCCGGAAACCGCAAGTGAATGAGGTCGTGGATGGTTACCACGAATCGCCGGCCGGCCGCGAGCGGAACGTACGGCGAAGGGTAATGCGCGAGGTCGACGCGAGCCCGCCGAAGGGCCAGCGGCAGCGATATCTGCTCGTCCCAGCCGAAGTTGCCGCCGCGCGTGACGAAGACGAACGAGAATTCCGGAGCGACGCGCGGCAGTCGTTCGTGCAGCTCGCGAACGTAGGCTTTCATCCCCACCGACTGCTGTCGCGTCAGGCGAGCGTCGAATCCGACGGTCAAGCGCTCAAGGCTTTCCAGGCGACGACGCACGGATACAGCGCCGATCGCCATGCGACGTAGACGCCGCGCGGTCCGTCCAAGAGCGCGCCGCGCACCAGCAGCGACCGCGCGAACGCGAACGCCGCGACCGGAATGGAACGCAGCAGCCGCCACCACGAGGGGCGCAGCGCGGCCGCTTCGAGCCCAGTGTACCGTTCGTATTTGGCTCGATAGGAGGCGACGTCGGGATACGAAAAATGCAGGAGCGTTCCGGGCAGCGATTCGACTCGGCCTTCGCAGCGCCAGCGTTCGTGCAGCGCGGCGTCCCCACCGGCCGCCGGACGCGCCTCGATCTCGATCCGGCCAACCCGTAATATCCGCAGCAGCGGCTCCCGCGTCCACAGCCGCATCGGCTTTCCGCAAAAGTAAGTCGTTCGCGAAACCTCGTAGGCGTCGGCGTCGAACGAGCAAGCCGTTAACGCGTCGCGCAGCTCGTCGTCGAGCGCCTCGTCCGCGTCGAGCATCAGCGCCCACGGCGTTTCCACCCGCTGCAGCGCGAACCGCCGCGCGTCGAGGTAATCGGTCCACGGGCGTTCGACGACGCGCGCACCCGCGCCGCGCGCGAACTCGACGGTCCGGTCGCTGGAGCACGCGTCCAGCACCAGCACCGGCATGCCTTTCGGAAGGCTCGTCAGCGCTCGCGGAAGGTTGCGTTCTTCATCGCGCGTCAGAACGACCGCCGTCACGTCGGCGACGGTCACGAGGCTCGTTGCGTCACCTTTTCCAGCGTCGATTCCGCATGCGCGAGCGCGGCTCCGATGAAGTCGCGGTAGAGCGGCGACGGACGATCCGGCCGCGACTTGAACTCGGGATGCGCCTGGGTGCCGACGAACCAGGGATGCATGTCGGGCGGCAGCTCGATGACCTCGACCAGCCGCGTCTTACCGACCGTGTGATGGCCCGTAAAACGCATCCCGTGCTCCTCGAAGATCGGGCGGTAACGGTTGTTGAACTCGTAACGGTGCCGGTGGCGCTCGCTAATCTCCAGCGCGCCGTAGGCGCGAGCGGCGTGGCTCCCGGGCTCGAGCGTACAGGTGTACGCCCCCAAACGCATCGTGCCGCCCAGAATCTCCAGGTTACGCTGCTCGGGCATGAAGTCGATCACCGCATCGCCGGCGGTCTCGTCGACCTCGCTGGTCATCGCGTCGGCAATCTGACAGACGTCGCGCGCGAACTCCACGCACGCCAGCTGCATTCCGTAGCAAATTCCTAAGAACGGAATCCGATGCGTTCGCGCGTACGCGATCGCCTCCAGCTTGCCGCGTACGCCGCGCGCTCCGAAACCCGGCGCGACCAGGATGCCGTGCGCGCCGTACAGCAGTTCGATGCCTTCTTTTTCGATCGACTCGGAGTCGATCCGCCGGATTTCCACCGCGGCGTCGTGGAACGAGCCGGAGTGGTAGAGCGCCTCGTTGATCGAGATGTACGCGTCTTTGAGCTCGACGTATTTTCCGACCAGAGCGATCGTAACCCGGCGCCGCGGATGCAGCATTCGTTCGGCGATGGCCGCCCAGTCGTCCAGTTTCGGCGCGGCCGTCGGCAAGCCCAATTTGCGAACCGCGGCTTGCGCCAGCCCCTCGGCTTCTAAGTTCAGCGGCACCTGATAGATCGACCGCGCGTCGCCGTTTTGCACGACCGCCCCCGGCGCCACGTCGCAAAACAGCGCGATCTTCTCCTTGAGCTCCAGCGGCATCGGGACCGACGACTGGGTCCGGCAGACGATGGCGTCGGGCGAGATCCCGATTCCGCGCAGCTCTCGGACCGAGTGTTGCGTCGGCTTGGTCTTCAGCTCGTCGGCGGCGCCGAGATGCGGGACCAGCGTGAGGTGGACGTACATGACGTTTTCGTCGCCGACGTCGTAGCGCATCTGGCGGATCGCTTCCAGAAACGGGAGCGACTCGATGTCGCCGACGGTTCCGCCGACCTCGACGATGCACACGTCGGCGCGACTCGATTCGGCCACGCGCTTGATGTGCGCCTTGATCTCGTTGGTGATGTGGGGGATGACTTGAACGGTCGCCCCGAGATAGTCGCCGCGGCGCTCCTTTTCGATGACCGAGTTATAAATCTGCCCAGTGGTGACGTTGTTGGCGCGCTGCAGGTTCTCGTCGATGAAGCGCTCGTAGTGACCCAGGTCCAAGTCGGTCTCGGCGCCGTCCTCGGTCACGAAGACCTCCCCGTGTTGATACGGGTTCATCGTTCCGGCGTCGACGTTGATATAAGGATCCAGCTTTTGGATCGAGACGCTGATGCCGCGGGCTTTGAGGAGACGTCCGAGGGAGGCGGCCGTTATGCCCTTGCCGAGCGAACTTACGACACCGCCGGTGAAGAAAATGTACTTCGCCATCTCGGGATTCGTTATTTCACGACGAACGGCCCGAAGTCCTCACCGCGCCGCCGGCGTCCGTATCCGCAGGTAGCGCGCCATCCCGGCGTAGTCCTCACCGGCCTCGATCTCGGCCTCCGGGAACGCGCCGGCTGCCAGAGCAACCAGCCCGTCCATCAGCGGCGGGGCGGCTTCGAGCAGCAGCAGCCCTCCCGGCCGCAGCAGGGGGGGCGCGGCCGGCAGAAACGCCCGGTAGGCCCGTAAGCCGTCGGGACCGCCGTCGAGCGCTTCGCGCGGCTCGAAGGCCAGCGGGTTCGGAGGTGGCGGAATCTCCCCGCTGGGAACGTAGGGCAAGTTCGCAACGACGACGTCGAAACTTCGATCGGCGACCGGCGCCGCGAAGCTCCCGTAATGAAAGCGGCATCGCGCGATCACGTTGAGACGCCGGGCGTTATGCTCGGCAATCTTGACCGCCGCGCTCGACGTATCCGTTCCTTCGACGACGACGCTGGCGTTCTCGGCCGCGATCGTACACGCGATCGCGCCGCTTCCGACCCCGACGTCGAGGATCGTTACGAAATGCTTGGGTAAGTCCGGATCGGCGCGCTGCTTGACGTGCGCGAGAATCTCGTCGACCAGGTGCTCGCTCTCGGGACGCGGGACCATGACCTTCTCGCTCACGGCGAACTGACGGCCGTAGAAGCCCGCGAAACCCAGGATGTAGGCGATCGGCCGGCCTTCGGCGCGCGAGTCGCAGAGTGCGGCGAATCGCTCGGCCTGCGGCTTCGCGAGGAACGCTTCGCCGTGTGCGACGATCCACTCGCGCTCGCGGCCCAGGACGTGCGCGAGCAAAAGCAGCGCGTCGGTTCTAGCCGACTCGCTGGTTCGTGCCAGCGAAACGATCCCCCGAGCCAACGTCTGTGCGACGGTCTGGGGCCGATACGAGCCGACCGCCATCGAGATGGCCGATTCGTTAGCCGGCGTGCACTTCCCCCGCCAGCAGCCGCGCGCGCTCGTCGGCGAGCAGTTCGTCGACGATCGGCTGGATATCGCCGTCCATGATGCCGCGAATGTTCCCGAAGTTCCGGTTGATGCGATGGTCGGTGACGCGATCTTGGCCGAAGTTGTAGGTCCGAATCTTCTCGGAGCGATCGCCCGTGCCGACCTGGGAGCGGCGCATCGAACCCACCGCCTCTTCCTGCTCGCGCCGCTTTCGGTCGAACAGCACAGCGCGCAGCATCTGCATCGCCTTTTCCCGGTTTTGCATTTGCGAACGCTCTTGCTGCGACGCGACCACCACGCCCGTGGGTACGTGGGTGATCCGAATCGCCGATTCGGTCTTGTTGACGTACTGGCCCCCGGCCCCTGACGCCTTGTACGTGTCGATCTGCAGGTCGGCGGGTTTGATCTCGACCTCGATGTCGTCGTCGACCTGCGGCAGCACGGCAACGGTCGCCGTGCTCGTGTGAATGCGGCCCTGCGCTTCGGTTTCGGGCACGCGCTGCACCCGGTGAACCCCGGATTCGTGCTTGAACCAACGATACGGCTCGCCGCCTTTGACCGCGAACACGATCTCCTTGTAGCCCCCCGAGTCGCTGACGTTCTCGGAGATGAGTTCGACCTTCATTCCCATGCGCTCCGCAAAGCGCATGTACGCGCGCGCGAGGTCTCCGGCGAAAATCGCCGCTTCGTCGCCACCCGCCCCGGCTCGAATTTCGACGAAGACGTCCTTGTCGTCGTTGGGGTCGCGCGGGATCATCAGCTGCTGCAGCTCGGCCTCGAGCTCGAGCTCGCGCTCGCGCAACGCGTCGTTCTCTTCGCGTGCGAGCTCGCGCAGCTCGCCGTCGGTCTCGCGCGCGAGCCGGTCGTTTTGTTGGATTTCGGTCGCGATTCTCCGCAGCCGGCGATAGGTTTCAACCGGAGCTTCGAGCGCGGCTCGTTCCTTGACCAATGCCGTGTATCGCGTTTGATCGAAGGCGCCTCGGGGGTTGGCGAGCTCCGCCTCGATCTCGTCGAAGCGACGTGCCATGGCGTCGAGGCGCGCTTGCAGCGATTGCGTCATCATGAAAAGAAACGACGAGCCGCGCTACCGCGACTCGTCGTCGAAAGCTGGGGCGTTAGACGTTCGCGGCGGCCTTGGCCTCGCGACTCGCCTTACGCTTGGCGGCCTCCTCTTGCTTCTTCTTGGCCGCGGCAGCGCGCTGGTTGAACTTGTCGACGCGTCCGGCGGTGTCGACCAGTTTTTGCTGGCCGGTGAAGAGCGGGTGGCACGCCGAGCAAATCTCGACCGCGATCTCTTTCAACGTCGAGCCGGTGGTGAACGAGTTTCCGCAGGCGCAGTGTACGCGCGCTTCCGGAAACCAGTTGGGATGGGTCTTCTCTTTCACAGCCCCTGCATTATAGCAGCCCTGGCAAGGGGGCCGGCCGCATCCGCGACCGGCCCCCCGTTGACGGGTCCCGCCCGGGCGGCTGCCCGAGTGACGCTCGTTCAGGGAGCCGGTTGCGCTCCCTTGACGACCGCATCCACCAGGTGGCCGCCGAACGGTACGCCCACGCCGGTCACCATGTCGTAGCCCGGTCCGGCGCTGTAGCCGATTGGGGTCGGCAGCGGCGCCGGCGTGTGGCCGGGCTGCGGCGTCGGCGTCGGCGCCGGGACGGCTTGGTTGTCCCCGTAGACGACGTCGTAGAACGTCTTTTTGTAGCTCGACGACTTGTACAGGCTGTAGATGAACGAGACCGGGTTACCGAGCCGATACGGCTTCGCACCGCTCGCGGTCGAGCAGCTCGCCACGGCCGCGCACGCGCTCAGCACGTCGCCCCATTCGGCGTTGGCCTCCGGCGCCGACGCACTCGTGCCGCCGATCGCACCCATTTCTTGGAAGCCCGCGAACGCCGAGTTGAGCGCCACCGACGGTCCGGTCGCCGGATCGGCGTCCAGCGCGATGTCGGGCACCTCCCGGTGCGCGTTGCCGAGCGCCGCGGCTTGTGCGGAGTTGGGAGCGAAGACGGTCGACTTGCCGCCGCCGGAGCCTACGTTGTTCTCGAAGTGGCCGTTGCCGCCGCCGGTGGTATTGTCGGCCCAGGCGGTGATTTGTCCGTTGACGATGCCGTTCTCACCGATCGGCGCGTTCACGCCGCCGACGGCAACCACGTTGGGATCGCTGGCGGGATAGCTCACGCAGGCGGTGCCCAGCGGCAGCCCGGTCTGCGGATCGAAGCACTCCCAAGCACCGTTGTCGCCGGACGAAACGAAGACCGCGATGCCCTCGGCGGCAAACGAGGCGAACTCGATTTGGCCGACGCCCGGTTTGCTCGGATTGCTGGAGATGTAGCCGCTGGCCAAGGCCTCGTTTTCGGGCTCTCCCCAGCTTAGCGACTGCGTGTCCGACTTGTTGTCGGCGATGGCCTGCTGCAGCGAGTCGTCCGCCAGCTGGATCCCCATCAGCGGATAGTGCTCGGCCCCCTTCGGGCAGCTGCCGTTCTTCTTGTTCTGCACGATGTAGCCGGTCGCCGGATCGACGCAGATCGACGGATTGTAAGCGATGTAGAACAGCACCGACGACCCGGGCGCCAAGCTGGCGACCGATTCGGTGTCGAGTTGCGCCTCGCCGTCTTCCGGATTACAGGTGTTGTAATCGGGGGGCGTTGGGAAGGGCGGAATCTGACAAGGCGCCGTCACCGGCGGCGGCGCGGTCAGCCCGGCCGGATACGGATCGACCGTGCCGGTGCCGGTGTGGCCGTTGGCCGGCGATGCCGGCTGAGGTGACGCCACGTCGTCGGCGACGGCCGCGACCTGAGCGTTCCACTTCTTGCCCAGCGCCGGGACGTCGGCCGGCGAGATCGCCCACGTACCGTTGATCCCCAGGGTGACGCCGTTTCCGTTATAACCCTCGGCGAACGCGCCGCTGTAGTCGAAGCCGCTCGCGATCATCTGCGGCGGATAGCCCGCGAAGTGCGAATAGATGCCGCGCACGAAGTACGTGTGTGCGGGGTTGTAGGTGGTCAGGTGCAGCACCGACGTGACCGGCAGCGCTTGCGAGAAGTGCGGCGTCTGCAGCGGTGCGATGACCAGCGCCTTTCCGTAGTGGAAGTAGCCGAAGCCCGTTCCGAAAGCTCGCTGCAGCTGGCTCAGGGTCCCCGTCACCGTCAGCACTTCGCGCTGCGGCCACATGCCGACGCGCATACCGATGTGCGAGAAGTAGTGCGCGACCGTCTTGTAATCCGATTCGGAAGCGCCGAAGCGATCGGCGATCTGCTGCGGCGTTAGGAAGTGACGGTAGTTTCCGGAGCGCGGATCGCTGGCCGATTGCGCGTAGGCCAACAGTCCGCGCGGATCGCGCATGCGAACGCCGACCATGACCTCCATCGCGCCGATCGAGACGGGCCGGTCGAACTGCATGCGTTCCCGCACGGCCTTGCCCCATTCGAAATCGGCGTACGACGCCGGGCCCTTGAACGGGCGCAGCTCTGCGATTTGCGGATTGACCGCTGCCGCCGGTGCGAACGCCTGGCTGCGAGCGGCCAGTGCGGAGTTCGCGGTGCCGGGAGCCGCCGGCGTCATTCCGCCGCCGTTACAGCCCGCAACGGCCACCAATGCGGCGACCAGGGTGAAAGAGAGCTCGCGCTTCATCGCGCACCTCCGTGGAACCGGGCGATGTGTTGGAACATAGTCTTGCGCAGTCGCGCGTGGAGCGCCTCGATTTGTGCCGCGAAGTGCGCCTCGGCGGCCAGCGCGGCGACCGCCGAAACCGGCGTCGCCGCGGTGGCGGCGAAGTGCGCGCGACGGGCCGAGGACGACGACGAGCTGCCGCTCGAGGCCAGCAGCGTCTCGACGGTGTTGATCGTTCCGATCGGCTTGGCGTTGCCCGAGAACAACACGAAGTACGGCGTGTCGCCTTGCCAATCGTAGTAGTTGTCGATGAAGTCGTCGAGCACGATGCAGACCGGGCCCTCCGCGGTGTAATAGGTCTTGACGTCGTAGTTGTCGACGTAACCGACGATCGTGTCGATCGTACGCCGGAAGCGGTGGTCGAGCGTGGCCGAGATGCCTGCCCTCGCGTCGCACGCCGAAGGCGTGGTCGCGGTCGTGGTCGCGATGCGATCGACGTAGAGCGCCGGCGGCTCGCCGAACCACGACGGGATGGTCGCCTCGGGATAGGTGTTCTTATTGAGGAAGAGCGTGATGTCGATCGTCGACGGCGACCCGCTGGGGGCCGCGAAATTGAACGACGTATTCGACGGCGTTCCCTCGAACGGACCGCGGTAGAAACCGGCTCCGGTCGACTGCTCGCTGAGCTTGATCTTGGCCAGCGTTTGATTGACGTTGTAGGTCGTACCGGTTTCGTCGTAGGTACCGTCGGACGCGATCGAGCGGTCCTCGTAGTGGCCGTCGCTATACATTTCGTCCACGGTCGCCTTGGGCGAGTTCCTCCAGGTCGTACCGGCGGCCGCCGAAATCTGCTGCGGGGAGCCGTAGACCGTCGTCGTCGTACTCGACTGGCCGCCGGCCGGCGCGAAGATGCCCGTCACCGCGCCGTACGCATAGACGGACGTTCCCGACGTCGAAACGTAGTTGTCGGTAACCGATTTATTCGTTTGCAGGCTGGTCGCGTCGGTTTCCGAGACTTGCGCGTCCGTTGTGGCGCTCGCCGATATTCCGGAAGGCGGCGTCGTGGCGAACGTATTGATCTGTTGCTTGACCGACGTCTTGACGACGAGCGGCGGTTGGACTTTGCCCTTGGAAAAGCCGTAGTAATAGGTGAACGTTTGGGTTTGGTTACCGGCGAGATGAATCGTCGGCGCGGGCGTCGGTAGCGGTGGTGTGGGCGTCGGCGTATACGACGGGCTCGTCGTACATGCCGCAAACGACACGCACGCGAATGCCAACGCTCCGGCGAACAGAAAGCGCAGCCTCACGCTATTCCTCCAAAGAAAGCAGGCGGTTCGATGTGAGGGCGAAGCGTTCGCGAAGGAGGCGTCCCGACCCCCCCAAGAAGGTGACGGCGTGAACCTGAAACCCATTCTCTCGGTAAGCCTCGGCGCCGCGTGTGCGGTGGCCATCGTCCCCGGCGCGCGTATCGCCGCGCCTGCAATTGCAGCGACGCCGCCGCCCACGCCGCCGCCGATGTCGACACCCGCGTCGCCGCCCCCGTCCGAGGCGACGCCTTTCCCACTGCCGTCGGGCTTTGCAACGCCGGCCGTGCAAACCCCGGCCGAGCACGTACCCTCGCCGACGCCTTCGCCGCCGGCCCACGCGCGAAAAGGGATCGAAGGCGTGTGGGAAGTGCAGATCCAGCATCCCAACGTCACCGATTACACGCACTTCAACCTTTTGAGTCAAGATGGCGCGACGCTGGCCGGTGTCTATCTCGACTCTGCCGGAAAGAAGTATCCGCTCGCCGGCTCGATCGACGGCCAACAAGTCCGCTTGATCGTTTCGATGCCCAACGGAACGACGTTATTGATGGAAGCGCGTCTCGACGGAAATAGCGATATGGTCGGAACGCTCACGACGCCGACCGAGCAGATTCCGTTTACGGCCGCTTACCGTCCCAAGACGAAGTGGATCGAAAACGTCAATCCGGCGCCGGGCGGCGTCGGCGGCATGGGCGCACCCGGCAGCCCCGGCGGAGGACCCTACACGCCGCCTAAGCGCTTCTCGACGTAAGGAACCAGTCCGCCGGCGTCGATCAGC
>DATJUC010000061.1:0-7663 GCA_035502675.1 Candidatus Acidiferrales bacterium
ACTTCGGACCGCGCCTCCTAAACGGGAACGAAAAGCCGGCTATTTCTGACACGTGGGATTGGACTTCGGACCGCGCCTCCTAAACGGGAACGAAAAGCCGGCTATTCCGACACGCCGGCGGCAGGGGTGCGGGAATCGAAAACTAAGGGCTCGGCGAGATGCCGGGCCCTTCGATTTTCGGGCCGCGCGAGCGCGGACCGGTAACGCTCGTCGAGTACGATCCGGCCTGGCCGGCGCGATTTGCGGCCGAGCGCGAGCGCTTGCTGCGCGCCTTGGGGGCCGTCGCTCTCAAGATCGAGCATATCGGCTCGACCGCGGTTGCGGGCTTGGCCGCGAAACCGATCGTCGACATCTTAGTGCAGGTTCACGCGTGCGACTACGACGGGGCGGTGGCCTCGATCGAGTCGGCCGGCTACGTGCTGCGCGTCCTGGAGCCCGGTCATCGCCTGTTGCGGACCCCGCAGTGCGACGTTCACGTTCATCTGTGGGACGACCCCGCGGACGTCCGCCGCCATCTCGCCTTTCGCGACCGGTTGCGCCGCGATCCGCACGATCGAGCGCGATACGAGGCGAGAAAGCGCGAGCTGGCACCCCGGAACTGGGCGTCGCGTGACGAGTATGCCGACGCTAAGAGCGCCGTCATCGCGGAGATCCTCGCGCGATCGTGATCTACGTCGGGACGTGCGGCTTCTCGTATAAAGACTGGGTCGGACCGTTTTATCCGTCCGGCATTAAGCCCCACGAGATGCTGGCGTGGTACGGGCGGTATTTCAGGGCGGTCGAAATCGATTCGAGCTATTACGGCGTACCGGCGCCGAAGAGCGTGGCGTCGATGGCCCGCCGCACGCCGCCGGGCTTTCGGTTCAGCTTCAAAGCCCCGCAGAGCGTCACCCATCCGCCCGAGGGCGGCGCCGCGACGCGCGTGCACGACGACGCGCGCGCGATGAACGAAGCGGTTGCGCCGATGCACGCTGCCGGAAAGCTGGCCTGCGTGCTGTTGCAGTTTCCCAATGCGTTCAAGCCCGAGGGGGCGGCCTCCCAGTACGTGAGGCGTGCCGTCGACGCATTCGACGGCCTGCCCGTGGTGGTCGAGTTTCGAAACGCTCGCTGGCAGCGCCCCGAGACGCTCGAGCTGCTGCGCGACCTCGGTGCCGGATACTGCAACGTCGACATGCCGCGGCTGGAGGGGCTGCTGGGGCCTTCGTCCGACGCAACCGGACCGGTGGGATACGTGCGCTTCCACGGGCGCAACGCCAAGACGTGGTGGCGCGGGACCAACGTCACGCGCTACGACTATCTTTACTCCGAGGACGAGCTGCGCCCGTGGATCGGCCGCGTGGCCGAGATCGAGGAGCGGACGACCGAGACCTACGCGTTTTTCAACAACCACGCCGATGGAAAGGCAGCCCAAAACGCCGAGATGTTCGAAGCTCTGCTCGACGACGCGTACGGCGACGAGGCGCCGAACGTCGTCGCGCGCGCGCCCGCCGGGGTCGACGTCGCGCGCGATTCGCCGCAGCAAGCCTTCGACTTCGGGCTCGAATGAGGGCCGTGATCACGGCCGGCGGACGCATCGCCGGCGAGTATGCGAGAGCCGCCGGGACCGGCGTCAAAGCGCTGGCGCGCGTACGCGGCGCGACGATGCTCGATCGCTGCATCGACGCGCTGCGCGAGGCCGGCGCGAGCCGGGTCGCCGTCGTCGGCGGTAGCGAGGTGCGGGCCTCGTGCGGCGCCCGCGTCGACGCGTTCGTCGACGAAGCTGCGACCGGTACCGAGAATCTGGTGCGCGCGCTGCGCGCTTGGCCCGACGACGGCGAGCCCTTGCTCTACGCAACCAGCGATATGCCGTACGTCGACGGCCGCAGCATCCGGGCGTTTCTAGAACGCGCGCCCGTCGACGGCGTGGCGATGCCGCTGACCGCGTATGCCGAGTTCGTCGCGCGGTTTCCCGGCGCTCCGCCGTGCGGCATCACGCTCGCCGGGGAGCGCGTCGTCAACGGCGACGTGTTTTACATCGGCGGCGGATTGGCGCGGCGCGTCGAGGCCGTCGCGGGACGGTTTTTCGAAGCCCGCAAGCACCCGTGGCAAATGGCGCGGTTGGTCAGCCCTCGATTGACGATCCGGTTTCTCTTCCGCCGACTGCGCATCGGAGATCTGGAGGCACACGCCCGCGGCGCGCTCGGCCTGGCGGCGTCGGCCGTTCGCCGCTGCCCGCCGGAGTTGACGTTCGACGCCGATACGCTGGCCGATTTCGAGTATGCGCGCGCGCACGCCTAACCCGTTCGCGCTGGCGCTCTTCTGGCTCGGGCTGCAGACGGTTTGGGGTGCGCTGCTGGGAATCTCGCTGCAAGCGCGGACCCTGCAGCTCGTTTCGAGCGACGCCTTGGTAGCGTACGGCCATCTCGCGGCGCTCGGCGCGAGCGTCGCCGCGCTCACCCAAATCGGCGTCGGATTCTGGACCGACGCGCGCCGCCGGCAGGGAAGCCGCCGCATCGAGTTTTACGCGAGCGGGGCGATTGCCGGCGCGGTTGCGATCGCGGCCTTCTACGAAGCTCCGACCTTTGCATGGCTGACGCTCGCGTACGTCGCGCTTCAGGCTTCGCTCAACGTCGCCATCGGGCCGTATCAGGCGGTGATTCCCGACTTCGTCGAGACGCGGAGCACCGGGGTAGCTTCGTCGTGGATGGCCGCTCTGCAGAGCATCGGAAATGCGCTGGGCGCGATCTTCGCGAGCACGATCGCCGACGCACGCGCCCTCGCGGGAGCCGTCGACGCCGTATTGCTCGCGACGTGCGCAGCGACGTGCCTGCACGTTGGCCGGCTCGTTCCGCGATCTCAGCCGCCGCCTGCGCGCTTGACGGTATCCCGCGAATTCGTGGATCTCTTCGTCTCGCGCGCGTTCATCTACGTCGGATTTTTTACGCTCGTCGGATATCTGCTGTTTTACGTCGATGGAGTACCGGGGGCCAAGAACCTCGCCGCGGCACGGCTGCAAAGCGGCATCCTCATTTTGATCTTCACGCTGGTCGGCGCGGCCGGCGCGGCCGTCGCCGCAAAACCGAGCGATCGTTTGGATCGCCGGCTGGTGGCTACGGTCGGCGCCGTCTTGATGGCGGCCGCGCTGGCAACGTTCATCGCAGCGCACACGATCGCGCTAGCGGCGGCCGCGACGTGCCTGGCGGGGCTGGGCTGGGGCGTCTTCCTGGTGGCGGACTGGGCGCTGGCGTGCCGGGTCATGCCGGCCGGCGCGGCCGCGACCGGCATGGGAATCTGGAACTTGGCCCTCGTCCTGCCGCAGATTGCGGCACCGCTCCTCACGACGGCGGTGCTGCAGCGGGCCGGCCTGACCGGGCCGTCGCAGGGACCGCGGGCCGCATTTGCGCTCGCTATCGGTGAGACATTCGTTGGAACCGCGTGGCTATGGCGTTTATCTCGTTGCGCGGAAAGGGAATAACGGGTATCGTGCGATTGTGCGGGCAGTTGCTCTCCGAGCGCCTGCTAGCACGATCCCCGGAACAATTCTTAAGGAGGCCCTCGTGAAACGACTGACCACCGGAGCCCTCGTGGCCGCGATTTTCGCGGTCTTCGGGCTTGGCGTGGTTCCGTCGAACGCGGCAACGCTAGGAAACATTGGAAACGGCGTTGCGCAATCGACGGGGTCGATGCCGGCGGCGAACTTCGGTACGCCGCCCTCCGGTCAAATCCCGATTCTCTATAACGATCACCACGTTTACTCCAAACCCGACGTTCTCAAACAAGGACGCGTGCTTGCCGCGCTGGTGAAGAACGGCACGATCCTCATCCCGTTGCGCTCGATGTTCGAGCAGATGGGAGCGACCGTGTCGTACGATCCCGCGAGCAAGACCGCGACGGTGAGCAAGGCGGGTGCGCAAGTACAGGTGACCGTCGGTAAGCCCGAAGTGGTTATCAACGGCGAATCGCGTCCGCTGGACGTTCCGCCGATGATCTACCAGGGCAACGTGCTCGTGCCGGTCCGCGTCATTTCGGAAGGCATGGGAGCGTACGTGCAGTGGGTTCCCGACCAGCACGTCGTGGTCGTGCGCTATCTGCCGGCTACGCCGCCGCCGTCGCCGCCGCCCTCGGAAGCGCCGCCGCCGCCACCCCCGCCCACGCCGACTCCGCGGCCGGTCGCAACGCCGTATAAAGACATCTTTATCGCCGGCGACTACATCATCGCACCGAAAGTCTACAACCAGTTCGATCCCGGTAATTCGGGCTCGAATTCGTGGGCGGCTCGCGGTGCGATCGAGTTCAACGCGCTCAACCTACCCTGGATGGTCGAGGGTGCGTGGGATCAGTACAGCTATCCTCACAACTGCGGTACCGCGCCGGGAGCCGTTCCCCCCGATCCGCAGTGTTACGTCACGGTCATCGGTAGGAATGGCGCCGCATACGTTCCGTCGTTTACGGCGCAGGATTCCGACGTCGACGCCCGCCTCGGGCTGCGCGTGCTGCAACCGCGCGTGTACGTCGCCGTCGCGTATCTGTGGCGGAACAACAACTACGGCTATCCGAAGCTCAACAACTTCGGATTCGGCATCGAGAAGCTTCCGGATCTCGACATTCCTCTCTCTTTCTACGGAAGCTTCTACTACTTCCCCGACGTCAACGGTACGTATGCCAGCACGCCGCTCTCGTACAACATGTATAAGTACCAGATCGGCCTGAACTACGTCGTCGGAAAAAAGGGCCCCGTCTTCATCGACGTGGGCTGGATGGGCAACGCGCTCAATAACAAGCAAAACGCTCCGGTCAACGTAACGGCCAACGGGCCTTACGCGGGTTTGGGGATAAAGTTCTGATAATGCGTGCGTGCGGGTTCGGCCTCAAAACCGGGCCCGCAGCCTCTTCGGAGGCCCAAATTGCGATAATTGGACGAAGGGCAAACGCTCGGTCGTGCCATAATGGAAGCCACAACAAGCGTACAGGAGGCTATCTGTGAAACGACTCAGTATGGGGGTGCTGGTAGCCGCGCTGGTCGCGTCGTGCGGGCTGAATGCCTTGGCACAAGACCAGAATTCGATGCCCGCTCCCAACTTCGGAACTCCCCCCTCCGGGCAGATTCCGATTCTCTACAACGATCATCACGTATATTCCAAGCCGGACGTTCTCAAGCAAGGGCGCGTCCTGGCCGCACTCGTCAAAAACGGTACCATTCTCATCCCGCTCCGCTCGATGTTCGAGCAGATGGGCGCCACGGTCTCGTACGACCCCGGCACCAAGACCGCGACGGTCAGCAAGGCCGGAGCTCAGGTCCAGGTGACCGTCGGTAAGCCCGAAGTCGTCATCAACGGCGAAACGCGTCCGCTGGACGTTCCGCCGATGATCTACCAGGGGAACGTGCTCGTTCCCGTGCGCGTCATTTCGGAGGGAATGGGCGCGTACGTTCAGTGGGTCCCGGACCAGCACGTGGTCGTCGTTCGGTACATTCCCGCGACGCCGCCGCCCCCGCCGACCCCCGCTCCGACGCCGGCGCCCACGATAGCGCCGACGCCGACTCCACCGCCGCCGAAACCGGAATACAAAGACAAGTTCATCGCCGGCGACTACATCATCTCGCCGAAGGTCTATAACGAATTCGCACCCGGCGTTCAAGCCAACGGTACTTGGACGGCCCGCGCCGGCTTCGAGTTCGACGCCCTCGGAATTCCGTGGATGATCGAAGGCGACTACAAGAACTGGCAGTATCCGCACAACTGCGGCGTCTCGCAGGCCAATGCGAACCTCTCGACGGCACCCCAGTGCTTCGTAACGACGATCGGAAGCCGCGGTTCCAGCTACGTTCCGGCGTTCACGGCGGTCAACCGCGACGTCGACGTACACTTCGGCGGCCAGATCTTCAAGCCGCGCGTATACATCGCGGTCGGATATCTGTGGGCGTCCAACAACTACGGCTATCCCAACATGAGCGCCGTCGGCGCCGGTCTGGAGAAGCTCCCGGACCTCGACCAAGCGCTCAGCTTCTACGGAAGCGTCTACTACTACCCCAACGTGAAGGGCACGTATAACCAAAACGGCAGCGACTTCGGCATAGGGTACAACGTGCTGAAGTATCAGGTCGGCGTCAACTGGGTCATTCTCGGACCCGTCTATCTCGACGCCGGCTGGGCCGGCGAGAACTGGGCGAACAAGAACAACGCCCCGATCTCGATGAGCTTCAACGGACCTTACGTCGGTCTCGGCTTCAAGTTCTAGCCGAGCGGACGCTCGAGGGAGAAAGGGAGGGCTCGGCCGCTGGCCGGGCCCTCTCCGTTTTCCGGAGTTGACCGCAGCCGGGCGCTAAGGTAAAATCCGTCCTTGGTGCCCTTCTCTCAGGGTGCCACGCGGCATGTTTGCCCCTTCCGGCTTCGTCAGGGCGGAAGGTCGCCAGCGCAATCGCCGAGCGCTCGCGGAAACAGATCCCCTCGGGGGTCGAGGCGACGACACCCCGTCGTTCGGGGAAGGATAAACCGCTCGGCGCACCGCCGGGTCATTCGGAGATTTCGTTGGCCGCTAAGAAGCAGACCAAAACGCGCCGCCGGCGCGAGGTCAAGAACGTTCAGTCCGGGGTGACGCACGTGCACGCCTCGTTCAACAACACCATCGTCACCATCAGCGATCCGCACGGAAACGTCGTGTCGTGGGCCTCGGCCGGCAACCTCGGCTTCAAAGGCTCGAAGAAGTCCACGCCGTTCGCCGCACAAATGGCGGCCGAAGCCGCCGCGCGCAAAGCGATGGAGCACGGGATGAAGTCGACCGAGGTGCTGGTCAAGGGGCCTGGAGCCGGCCGCGAAGCCGCCATCCGTTCGCTGCAAGCCGCCGGTCTCGAAATCACGATGATCAAGGACGTTACGCCGATTCCGCACAACGGTTGCCGCCCGCCCAAGCGGCGCCGGGTTTAAGGGATTACAGATGTCGCGTTACATTGGACCGGTTTGCCGCTTGTGCCGCCGAGAGACGGCCGCCAGCAAGACCGGCGAAAAGATCAAGCTCTTCCTCAAAGGCGATCGCTGCCTTTCGAAAAAATGCGCGGTCGAACGCCGCGGCACCGCACCCGGTCAGAAGACGGCCGGCAAAGGCCGCACCAAGGTCTCCGAATACGGCCGCCAGCTGCGTGAGAAGCAAAAGATGCGCCGCTACTACGGCGTTCACGAAACGCAGTTCGAGAACTATTTCCGCGAAGCGGCTCGCGTGCCGGGGCAGACCGGCCGCACGTTCCTGCAGCTGCTCGAACGCCGCCTCGACAACGTCGTCTACCGGCTCAACTTGGCGACCAGCCGCGCACAGGCGCGTCAGCTGGTCACGCACCGCCACTTCCGCGTGAACGGCCGGATCGTCAACGTTCCGTCCTACATCGTGCGGCCCGGCGACGTGATCTCGATCGGCGAGCGCAGCCTCAAGTCGAACGTGTTCGTCTCGAATCTCGAGGTCGCGGGGAGCCGACGCCCGCCGGATTGGCTGGAATGGAACGATCAGGACAAAACCGGTAAGGTGTTGCAGCTGCCCTCGCGCGAGCAGATCGATACGCCCGTCGACGAGCAGCTCATCGTGGAATACTACAGCCGGTAACGGGGAGAGGCGTTCGCACGAGATACTCTCGCAGACGCTCGTCGCCGCACGTCGTGTGCGGCTCCTGCTGCTCTGCTTTTTGGGAGGAACGAAG
>DATJUC010000062.1:0-15794 GCA_035502675.1 Candidatus Acidiferrales bacterium
GCGTGCCGCAATCGCTTTTTATCTTCGCGCATCAGGACGACGAATACGCGGCGGCTCCGTGGATCGTCGAAGAGATGGCGTCGTACAACAACATCGCGTGCGCGTATCTCACCGACGGCGGCGCGCGCGCCCAGCCGGAAATTCGCGACCGCGAGTCGACGCGCGCCCTGCGCTCGCTCGGCGTGCCCGAGTCGCGCATCGGATTTCTGACCGTCGGGTCCGAACGCGTCCGCGACGGCGAGCTCTTTCGCAAGCCGCTCGAAGCGCGCGACGCGCTGGAGGCGTGGATCGAACGCACCGAGGTCGACCCGGCGCGAATCTACGCGCCCGCCTACGAGGGCGGACACCCCGACCACGACGTGGCGTACGCGATCGCCGGGTCGGTGGCGACGCGGCGCGGCAAGGCCGAGAAGTGCTGGCACTTCGCGCTCTATAACGGGTATCGCTGTCCCAAGCCGTTCTACTCGACACTTCGCCAGCTGCCCACCCAAGCGCGCAGCCGCCGGACTATTTTGCCGATCGAAGCGCGCGCGCAGCTGGCGGCGTTTTGCCGCTTCTACCCGTCGCAGTGGCGCACGTGGCTGGGCCTGCTGCCGGGTGCGACCTTCGAGCGGCTGCTCGGGCGCGAGTCGGTCGTACAGTTCGAGCCGGCACGCCTGCGCGAGCGGCCGCATCCGGGCCCGCTGCTCTACGAGCGTCTTTTTTCGACCAGCTACGACACCGTTGCCGAATCGATGCGCCCGCTCGTCGACGAGCTATGCGTGCCCTCGGTGTAACGCACGCGCGCGAGCTCGGCGCGTACGCGGTGGTCGGCGTGATCGGCACCGCGCTCGACTTCGGGTTCTTTTGGGCGCTCATTCGGTTGGGAACGTGGACGGCCGTGGCGGTAACGCTGGCCTTCGGCGGAGCGACCGCGGTGCAGTTCTTCCTCAACCGCCACTGGACGTTTCGCAGCTTCGATCGGCCCGCGCTGCACCAAGCCCGCACCTATCTCGTGGTGATCGTCGCGAACTGGCTGGTCGCGCTGGTGGTCGTCGAATCGGGGACGCGGCTGTTGCATCTTCCGCCGCTGGTCGCCAAAGCGATCTCGATTCCGCCCAGCGCTCTGATGGGGTACGCCGGCAATCGGTTTTTGACGTTCGGCGGCGGCATTCGCTCGACGTACCGGCGTTGGCGGGGGCATGAGCGCTAGCGCGGCGGCGCGAAGCTGCGGACATGGCGAGCGATCACGTCTTCCTCTCGCCGCATCGCGACGACGCGGTGCTTTCGTGCGGCGGCGTTTTGGCGGCACTGGCGGCGGCCGAGCGCAGCCCGGCGATCGTGAACGTCTTCGCCGGCACCGACGCACCGGAACTCGAGCGCTGGACGCAGCCCGAGATCGCGCGGCTCGTTGCGGTCGAAGACGAGCTCGCGTGCGCGGTCGTTGGGGCGAGCCGCATCGACCTCCCGTTCGTCGCCGCCCCGAATCGTTCGCCGTCCTATGCCGATTGGGAAGCCGTCGTCGGCGAGGTTCCGGCGGACGACGCGCGGCTGGACGCCGAGATCGTCGAAGCGCTGCGCGAGTGCGGCGCGCTGGACGCGCGGCCGGTCGTCTTCGCGCCGCTGGGAATCGGCGGTCACGTCGATCACCGGATCGTGCACGCGGCAGCGCGCAAGCTGCTCGCCGGCGGAGCGCGCGTGCTGTTCTACGAAGATTTTCCCTATTGCGCGAGCGAGGAAGCGGTGCACGCATTTGCGTTTCCGCCGGATTTTCGGCAGCTGGTCGTTTCGCTGGGTCCGTTTGCCGACGAGAAGTTTTACGCGATCGGTTCCTACCGCTCGCAGGTGCCAGGTCTGTTTCCCGAGGGCGTCTGCACGGCGCTCGCGCGTTACGCGCGGCGCGCGGGCGCGAACGAGTTCGCGGAGTCGTACTGGTGTCCGGCCGAGGTCGCGACGGCGTTGCGCTGGGCCGATCTTCCGGAATCGCTGAGCGGGCGGATCCGTGCCGCTGATCCCGCGGGCGTGGAAGATCGCGAAGGCTCACGGACCGTCGGAGCTGATCCGGCGGGCGTGGGAACGATCTAGGCGCGAGCTGCGCGAGCGCCGGACTGCCGTCGCGCGGCGCCGCGCGGCGCGGCGCGCCTTCGCTCTGCCGGAAACCCCGCAACCGGTGCAGCTCGCGCCGGCTGCGGGCGAGCCGCTGGTTTCGATCGTAATTCCCGTCTACAACGCATGGGCGTACACCAACGCGTGTCTGCGGGCGCTGGCCGAGACGCTCGATCCGGCGATTCCGTTTGAGGTCGTCGTCGTCGACGACGGATCGACCGACGAGACGGCGGCGCTGCTGGCGCGCTGTTCGGGAATCGTGGTCGTGACGCGCGCGGCCAACGAAGGCTTCGCCGCCGCCGCAAACGCGGGTGCGGCGGCGGCCCGCGGGCGAATCGTGCACTTTCTCAACAACGATGCGGTGCCGAGCGCCGGATGGTTGCCGCCGCTGCTGGACGTTTTTACAAACCCGGACGTCGGCGCCGCCGTCTCGCAGCTTCGTTTCGCGGGCGATACGCTGGCCGAGGCCGGCGGCGTGATCTGGAGCGACGCACGCGGATCGAACTACGGGCGCGGCGGCGATCCCTCGGATTGGCGCTATCGCTCGCTGCGCGACGCCGACTACGGCTCGGCCGCGAGTTTGATGGTGCGCCGCGACGCGTTCGCCGCGGCCGGCGGCTTTTCGACCGAGTTCGCGCCGGCCTACTACGAAGACGTCGATCTTTGCTTCGCGTTGCGCGCGCGCGGTCTGCGCGTGCTCTATCAGCCGGCCTCGATCGTCTATCACGCCGAAGGCGCGAGCTACGGCAGCAACCTGCGCCCGGAAGCTCGCGCCCGGCAAGAACGCAGCCGCGAACGCTTCGCCCGCAAGTGGGCGGCCGCACTGCGCGAGTGCATGCCGCCCGAACCGGCGACGATCGACGCGGCGGCGCGGCGTCTCGCACCGCGCGGCGTAGTGCTGGTTGCCGACCGGCGCGTTCCGTTCGGCGAACGCGACGCCGGCTCGGCGCGCATCGGCTTCGTGGTCGAAGCGCTGCAGGCGCAAGGCTACCGCGTCGTTTTTGCAACGCTGGAGAGCGAAGCCTACGAGCCGTTTGCCGCGGCGCTGCGCGCGCGCGGCGTCGACGTGGTGACGGGATTCTCGGGCGCGACGGCCGCGCGGCTCGCCGCGGCGCGCTTGCCGGTGACGCTGGCCTGGCTGTCGCGGCCCGAAACCGCGTCGGCGCTCGAGGCGCACGTGCGCGCCGGCTGGCCGGGCGCGCGAATCGTCTTCGACACGGTCGACTTGCACTACGTCCGGCTCGAGCGCGAGCAGGCCGTGACCGGACGGCGCACCGGATGGCGCGCGATGAAGTCGCGAGAGCTGGCGCTGGCCCGCGGCGCCGGCGTCGCGGTCGTCACCAGCACCGTCGAGCTTGGCGAACTGCAGCGCGAAGGCATCGCCGCCGCACTGCTCTCGGTGGTCCAGCGCCCGCTCGAGGTCGCGCTCGAGCCGTGGGAACGGCGAAGCGGCATCGTCTTTCTCGGCAACTACGGCCACGCGCCCAACGTCGATGCGGCGACGTGGTTCTGCCGCGAGATCGCGCCGCTCGTTTGGCAACGGGAACCCGACGCGGTCGTCACGCTGGCCGGCGCAGATCCGCCGCGCGCCGTCCGGGCGCTGGCCGGCCCGCGCGTCGCGGTTCCGGCGTTCACCGAAGATATCGACGCGCTGCTGGCACGGCGGCGGGTGTTCGTCGCACCGTTGCGCTTCGGCGCCGGCGTCAAAGCCAAGGTGCTGCACGCGATGGCGGCCGGCTTACCGGTGGTCGCGACGCCGGTCGGCGCGGAAGGGATCTTCGAAGACGGGTGCGGCGGTACGATCGCGGCCGCGCCGGCCGAGTTCGCGCGCGCGACCCTGCGTTTCTATCGCGACCGCGCGGCCTGGAACGCGGCGGTCGCGGGAGCGCCGGCGATTCTGCAGCGCTTTTCGGCCGCCGCGGCGGCGGCCGCGCTGGCGGCGATTACGGAGCCGTCCGGTCGAGCGTGACGCTCTCGAGCAACTGTCGCAGCCGCACGCTGACGGCCTCGGGCGTGAGATGCGCGATGGCCGAGGGTGCCGCGTGCGAGAGGCTCGCCCACAGATCCTTGTCGCGATAGAGCCGCAGGATCGCGGCCGCCATCGGCTCGGGCTCCGGCTCGACCAGCAGCGCGTTCTCGCCGTCGCGTAAATCGAAACCCTCGGCGCCGATCGCCGTCGTCACGATCGGCAAGCGATATGCGAGCGCGTGGCCGATCTTGCCTTTCATGCCCGCGCCGAAACGCAGCGGCGCGACGAAGACGCGGCTCTCGCGAAAGACCGAGGTGACGTCGGGCAAGTAGCCGGTCACGCGCACGTTCTCGGAGCGCAGCGCCGTGATCGAGTCGGGCGGGCTGCTTCCCGCCAGCGTCAGCACGACGCCGGGCATCTGCTGCCAGACGATCGGCATGACCGAGTTGACGAGCCACAGCACGGCGTCGACGTTGGGCGGATGGTTGTAGTTCGCGATGAAGAGCAGCCCCGAGCTCTCTTCGAACTCGCGGTCCTCGTGCACGGCGACGTCGTGAATGGTCGGGATCACGTGAACGTTGCGAACCCCGAATCCTTCGAGCTCGCGCCGCTCTTCGTTGCTGACGACGACGGTGGCGTCGGCGTCGCGCGCGGCCTCGAGCTCGGACTCTTGCAGCGATTGCCATTCGCTCTCGTCCTTGCCGAGCAGCTCGGCTTCGCGCCGCTTGCGCACGTACGACAGATCGACGGTGTCGTAGATCAGCTCGATCGCCTGGTTGTGACCGAGCACCGGCGCGTACTTCTCGTAGAGATCCGTGCGGCTGATCCAGGCGACGTTGAGCGACGGCACGATGAGCTCGAGGGCTTCGTCCATCGTCGCCCCGCCGTCGACGTGGTGCAGCACTTCGACCCCCATTTGCTGCAGCTCGGTGGTATACGGTTGGAGCGGTGCGTAGTTGTCGGGCAGGAACGCGACCGCGTAGCCGGCTTCGCGCAGCATACGGACGACGTGCATTAGGCGCAGCGATCCGGCCTCGCGGTCGTGCAGCGGCACGTACGAGTCGACGACCAAAATGCGCTCGCGTTTGTGCGGGCGGCGGGCGGCGGCGTAGACGTTGGCGTGTTTGTTGGGAAGGTGCGACTCGAGAACGGCGGCCCAGCGCTCGCGGAACTTCGGACGATTGATCTCCTGGAAACGTTTGGCGCCCGACGACTCGTCGCCCGAGGTCGCGCTTTCGTAATGCACGACCTCCGAAAGCGGCGGGTAGAGCACGCGGTAGCCGGCCGCGCGCGCCGCGAAGCAGAGGTCGGCGTCTTCGTAATAGGCCGGCACGTAGCGCTCCGAAAAGCCGCCCAAGTTTCGGAACACGTCGGTGCGAACGAGCATCGCCGCGCCCGAGACGTAGTCGACGTCGCGGACGAAGTTGTAGCGCGGGTCGGCAGCGTTGTCGTGGCGGCCGTAGTTCCAGCCGGTTCCGTCGCGCCAGACGATGCTCCCGGCCTCCTGCAGGCGCCCGTCGGGGTAGAGCAGCTTGGCGCCGACGACCGCTATCGACTCGTCGGCTTCGGCCAGCGTGACGAGATGGTCGAGCCAGCCGTTATGGACGACGGTGTCGTTGTTCAAGAAACAGACGTACTTGCCGCGCGCCAGCGCGGCACCGCGATTGCAGGCGCGCACGAAGCCTTCGTTGCGGCCGCTGCGGACGACGTCGACGCCGCTCAGGCGGGTGACGACGTCGGCGGTCGCGTCGGTCGAGCCGTCGTCGACGATCACGAACTGGACCGGCAGCGAGTCGAACCAGGTCTTGGCGATCGACTCCAAGCAGCGCACGGTCATGGCGCGGTTGTTGTAGACCGGAACGACCAGCGTCACGAGCGGCGTGTCGAAGCTCGAGCGCGTCCGCGCGCGCTCGTTCCAGCTGGTGACCAGGGCTCGCTCCGGCGCGTGCAGCTGATTGATGCCGCCGCCGTTGAGGTCGGCCGGCCGTTCGACGACGCCGAACGCGCTGCGGAGATTGGGCGACCAGACGGCGTACACGTCATCGCCCCGGGTCAGCCCGAACAGCTCTTTGATCGAAAACCACAGGATCCGCAGCGAGTGGAAACGGCTGCGCGAGATCTTGGCGTAGTTGGCTCGAAGCTCGTCGACGCGGGAGCGTTCGGCGGTGAGGCGCTCCATGAGCTCCTCGAAGCGAGCGTTGCCGAGGTCGTCGTTGGCCTTCACGTCGTCTTTCTTATTTGGCGCGCGCCTGGAAGGCTCCCCGCGCGCGGAGGCTAATTGACGATATCGTGACGTCCGAGCCCCTGCGGCTTTTTTGCGTGGTTCCGGCCTACAAGGCCGCCTCGACCGTGTGCGACGTCGTCGCGTCGGCGCTGCAGTTCGCCGATACGGTCGTCGTCGTCGACGACGCTTGCCCGCAGCGCTCCGGCGAGGCCGTGCGCGCGGCCTTCGCCGGAAACCCGAACGTGCACGTGATTCAGCGCGCCCGCAACGGCGGCGTCGGCGCGGCCGTCAAGACCGGGATCGCCTTCGCGGTGGAGCGCGACGCCGACGCGGTCGTCAAGATCGACGCCGACGGGCAGATGGATTGCGCGTTCATCGGCGTCATTCGCCGGCTGTTCGAGGCCGATCCGGCGCTGGTCTGCGTCAAGGGCAATCGCTTCTTCGACGCGGGCGTGCTGCGGTCGATGCCCAAGAGCCGGCTGTTCGGCAACGCCGTGCTCTCGCTGTGGGCGAAGTTCGCCTCGGGCTACTGGAACGTCATCGACCCTACCAACGGCTATCTGGCGTTCAACCTGCACCTGTTGCGGCTGCTGCCGTGGGACGGTTTCGCGGACAGCTATTTCTTCGAGCTCTCCGTCCTGTGCGAGCTGGGCTTGCGCAAGCTGCCGATCCTGGAGCTCGAGATGCCGACCATCTATACCCCGGTCCCGAGCTCGCTGGCGATTCGGCGCGTCGTGCTGGAGTTTCCGCCCAAGCTGCTGCGCATGACGCTGCGCCGCGTGCTGCTCCAGTATTACGTCTTCGACATCAACCTGGCCACGCTGTATCTCACGCTGGGAGTGCCGTTGCTGCTGTTCGGCCTGATCTTCGGCGGCTACCAATGGACGCTCAGCCAGATCACCGGGGTGGCGCGCGAAACCGGTACCATCATCCTGGCGGCGGTCACGTTCTTGGTGGGATTTCAGCTGATCCTCAACGCGCTGATGTACGACGTCGGCTTCGCCGCCAAGACGACCCACGAGCTGGTCGTCGACACCCACCGCCGCCTGCGCGGCGGCCTGGTTCAGAAGCGGTAGCCGAAGCGTTCCACGTCGCGAACGAAGTAGCGGCGCACCACCTCGCGCGTCTTGGGGGTGTAGTAGGAGCGGTAATCGAGCCGGTCGTCGGAGCGGTTTTCGTGCGGCAGCGCCCCGCTCAGCCCGATCCGCCGCGCGACCTGGCCGAAATCCTCGCGCAGGTTTTCGAAGCGGCCCACGAAGTCGACGATCGGCACGCCGTCGGCGCCGGCGATCATCGAGGTCATGTCGGGCGCTTCCATCAGCGGATAGAGCGTCACGAACTTGGCGAACGTGGTCGCTCGCCTGACGATTTCGGCGCGGTCGGGCTCGCGCTGCGCGACCTGCGGCAGCTCGACGTAGCGGCGCTCGAAGTGGTAGGCGGAGACCACCAAATCCCACGGATTGCGAACGAACGCGAACGTGAAGAGCTCCTTCCAGCGCTGCGCGCCGGTCAGCTCGCGCAGCACGTCGGCCGGGAGATGCCACTGCGGAAAGTCGGTAAGCGGACCGATCGGGAACCGCTCGCGGACCATGGCGAGCAAGCGGCGGCGGCGCGGGTGCGCGCAGAGCACGTCCCACAAACCTTTGGCGTTATAGCTCATCGCCGGGTCGAGGTTCTCGAGGGCGCGAGAGATCGACGTTCCGGCAGCCTTTCGAACGTGCACGAACGCAAACGCCCTTGAAGTCGAGATCGGCATCGCGCACGACGTTCGCGCGCGGCCGCCGTCGCTCATCGTCCGGGGGAAGCGCCCGCTCGAGGGGCCAAGGACCGCCGGATGGCGCAGGACGACGACGGCACCGCCGCGCGGCCGGAAGAAGCGCACTGGATCGGCATACCGGAGGTGCAAGTTCGGTACGGCCTCCGCGCCACCGGACAGCCGAATCTCGGCTGGCACGTCTACTGCCTGTCCTTTCTACCGCGCG
The DNA here is from genome assembly GCA_035502675.1 of Candidatus Acidiferrales bacterium. Classification (GTDB taxonomy): domain Bacteria; phylum Vulcanimicrobiota; class Vulcanimicrobiia; order Vulcanimicrobiales; family Vulcanimicrobiaceae; genus DATJUC01. The sequence continues at coordinate 8,261 of DATJUC010000062.1, forward strand.
AGCGCTGGAAGCACGCGCGGATGCTCGTCCTGGGTGACGGATCGCAATGGCTCGAAGCCGATCTGCACGCGCGCGGCGCTTTCGAGCGGCTCGACGTGCTCGATCCGTCGCCGGCCGGCGTCGAGGCGGCGCGCGCGAATGCGGGCGAGGCGCTCCGGCGCGTGGCCAACTACGAAGTCGCCGATTTCGAAACGCTGACGCTGCCGCGCGACACCTACGACGCCATCTGGTGCAACATGCGGCTCGGGTACGTCGTCGCAATCGAGCGCCTCGTTGCACAGTTGGCCCGCTCGCTTCGCCCCGGCGGCCTCTTGATGGCCAACGAATACGTCGGCCCGGGCCGCTATCGGCTGCCGGCGCGCCAACGCCGCACGGTGGAGGCGGCGTTTTCGTTGATCCCGGCCCGCTATCGCCGCCGCTTCGGCCGCCACGATTGCGAGGTTCAGGAGACGCCGCAGTTTCCGTCCGCTGACCGGCAAAGCTCGGGTCCGCCGTCGTCGTCGGCGATCGCGTCGGCGGTTTCACAACATTTCACCATGCTGCAATACCGACCGGCCGGCGGCACCATCTTGCAGTTTGCGCTCGAAGGCATAGCCGGCAACTTCAGGAGCGAGGACCGGGGGTCGATGCGAATTCTCGAGATGCTCTTTGCGATCGAAGATGCGTTGATCGACACCGGCGAGATCGGGAGCGATTTCGCGGTGTTCGTGGCGCAGCCGAAACCTCGCGAAGACTGACAGGACGCGCGCGCACCCGCCGTTAAGACCTCGCTAATGTATCAACGGCTTCCCGAGCCGGAACCCGGAACGGCTCTCGCCGTCTTGCTCGCTTTGGTCGGCGAGCGGCGGAAAGTGCTCGAGGTGGGATGCGGGTCGGGCGCGTTGGCGAGCTTGTTGGCGACGCGGCAATGCGACGTCTTCGGCATCGAATCGAGTCCCAGCGCGGCCGAAGAAGCGCGCCGGTACTGCACCGACGTTCTGGTCGTGGATCTCGATCGCGTGTCGCTGTCGGAAACGCTGGCCGATCTGGAGTTCGACGTCGTGGTGTTCGCCGACTCGCTCACGCGGCTGCGCGAACCGGTTCGCGTGCTCGACGAAGCCCGCGCGCTGCTCGGCTCCGGCGGGTACGTGGTCGCCGCGGTGCCGAACGTCTCGCACGGGGCGATGCGGTTGTCGCTTTTGGCCGGGCGCTTCGAACACGGCGACGCACGGCTGTTCACCGCAAAAACGCTCGACGAAATGTTTGTCGCCGCGGGCTATCGGCTCGAAACGATCGAGCGCGTCGAGGCGCCGATTTTTTCCGAGAGCGAAGGCTCGCAACTCTCGGCAGCCGACGTGGACGCGGCGCTGCTGGCGGAAATCGAACGCGATCCCGAAAGCCGCACGATCGAGTTCGTCGTCAAGGCGCTGCCGCTCTCCAACGACCAGCGCACCTCGACGCTGCTCAAGCGATTCTTAGCGGCGAATTCGGAACTGGCCGACAGCCGTCAACGCCTGACCGGGCGCGAAGCCGAACTCGTCAGGCTGGGTGAGACGGTAGCGTCGCAAGAAGCCGAGATCGACGAGCTGCACGCGCGGCTCGCGTCGCTGATGGAAGAGATCAACGCCGGCCGGGAACGGGAACGGCGGTTTGCCGAGGCGCGCGAGGAGTTCTTCGAGCGTCTGCTCGCGGCGCAAGCCGACCGGGCTCGGGTCGCCGAATCGGCCGCCGAGTTGCGGGCGCAGCTCGGGGAGGCGCAACGCACGCGCGAAACGCTCGAGGCGCAGTTGCGCGACCGCTACGAAGCCGACCGTTACGTCGCGGAGTTCGAGAGCGACGTCGCCACGCAGCAGCGCTTGAGCGACTTGGAAACGCAGCTTCGCCAAGCGCAATCCGATCTGGAACGCGAGCGCGGACGCGTGCTCTCGCTGGAACGGCAGCTGCGCGAGGACGCCGGGACGCTGGAACGCCGTAATGCCGAGCTCTCCGTTCAGATCGAAGAGCTGCGGCAAGCCGCGGCGCGTCTACCGGAACCGCTGCCCCAGGCTGCGCCGCAAGCCGCGCCCGAACCGGCCGCAGAACCGCAAATCGACGAGCGCGATCTGCGGATCAATCATCTGGATGCCGAGTTGATGGCGGCGATCGACGCGGTGCACCAGCGCGACGGCGAGATCGCCGAGCTGCAGGCCGAACGCGATCGCACGGTTGCCGAGCTGCAAGCGGCGTTGCAGGCCAACCGGTCGGAGATCGATGCGGCGCAGGGGCGCGTCGAGGAACTCGAGGCCGAACGTGCGGCGCTGCAGACGGAGCTGGAGCGCGAGATCGCGGCACGCGAGAACGTCCAGGCGCGCTTGCGCGCGCTGGAAGGCAGCATCGAAAGCTCGGGTGCGATCCTGCGCGACCAGGAGCGGCTGTTGAGCGAAGCCCAGGCCAAGGCGGCGGCGCTGCACGACGAGCTCGGCCGGGCTTCGGAGCGCAGCGCGGCGCAGATTCGAGCGCTCGAGGAGAGCGCCGAGCTGGCCGGCAAGATGTCGTTGGAGCGACTCCAGGAACTCGAGCGCACGCGTGCCGAGTTGTCGGCGTTGCAAGCCTCGGCCGCGGAGTTGCAGTCGCGCAACACCGACATGTTCTATCGCATCGGCGAACTGGAAGATCAGCAGCGCGACGCCGAAACGCGTGCCGCCACGGCGCTGGCTCGAGTATCGGAGCTGGAAACCGCCGAGCGCGAGCAAGCCGACGAGCTTGCCGTCCTGAGAGATCTGGTTCCCGCGTTGGAAAACAAGCTCGAAGCGTCGGAAACGCGGATTGCGGAGCTGCAATCGGAGCTGGCCCGCTACGCCGACGTCGAGCGGCAACTCGAGGACGCGCTCCACCAGCGAGAGACCGCGCTCCAAGACCTCGAGGCAGCGCGTCTAGACCGCGACGGCGCCGTCGCCGAAGCGCAAAAGCGGTACGAGCAAGCCGAGCGGCAGTTCGAAGCGGAAATCGGACGTCTGGAAGCCGCGATGCGCGTCATCGGTGCCGAGCGCGACGGGCTGATCGGACAAAACGACTCGCTGCAGCAGCGGCTCGGCGAGGCCGCCGACCGCCTGACCGAGGCGCAGTTCAAAACGCAGCGGCTGGAAGACCTGCTCGAAGCAACGCGCGAGCAGGGGCGCGCGTCGGAGGAATTAGCGGCGCGCTCACTGGTGCGCCAGCGTTCCAGCGAGCACGCGCTCTCGAGCGCGCGCGAGGCCGTGGAGATCGCCCGCACCGAGGTCGACGGTTTTCGCGAGCGTGCGACCGCGCTCGAACAGACCGTGCGCACGATGCAGACGTCGCTGCGCGAGAGCCGTGCGCGCGCCGACGAGCTCGCCCACGAGCTATCGCTCGCGAAGGTCGGCGCGGCAACCGCCGAAGCGCGCGCGATCGAGAACGAGCGCCGCTTGACGATCGCCGAACGGCACCTCGAAGAGTCGTCGCGGCGCGCGGCCGACCTCGAAACCGACTTGGCAACCGCGCGGCGCGACAGCATCGCGCGGATGGAAGCCGAGCGGCGCGTCGTGGATCTCGAGGGGGAAGTTTCGTCGCTGCGGGTGCGTCAAGAGTCGCTCGAAGAGGCGCTCAGCGAGACGCGGCGACGGCTCGTCAAGCAGACCGAAGAGCTGCTCATCAGCGCGCAGGCTCAAACCGCCGAATACGCGACGCTCATCGATACGGTGCAGTCGAGCCGCTTCTGGAAGATCAAGCGTTGGCTGATGCGATACGTGCTGCTGCGCCGTTGACGATCGCCGAATCGCTAGCCGCGGCCGTCGACGAAGAGTTCTATCGGTTCACCTACGGCGATCTGTCGCCGGGAGAAACGGCTGCCGCCCACTACGAGCGCGAGGGTTGGCGCGATTTGCGCGACCCCAACCCGTGGTTCTCGACGCGCGCCTACGTCGAGCGTTATCCCGACGTCGAGCGGGCCGGCATCGCACCGCTGTTTCACTACCTGCAAACCGGGCGCGGTGAGGGCCGGGTCGCCGAGCCGTCGCAACACGCCGAGGCGTTTCGCACGCGGCTGACGGGCGGCCGGCGCTTTATCGACGCGGCTCACGCCGAAGCCGCGGCGGCGATCGAGCTCGAGTTCGACGCAGAGTTTTATCTCGCGACCTATCCGGACGTTGCCGCCGCGCTGCTCGATCCGCTGCAGCACTTCGTCGAGCAGGGCTGGCGCGAAGGCCGCGACCCGAACGCGTTCTTTTCGACCAAAGGCTACGCGGAAGTCAATCCGGACGTCGTGCAAGCCGGAATGAACCCGTTCCATCACTACCTCGTCGCCGGCCGCGCCGAGGGGCGCCCGGTGCGCCCCGACGTCGGTTTTCGCTACGAGATCCTCGCGCAGTTGCCGACGGTCGCGCAGCGATTGGCGTGGACTCCGCCGATTCCGAAATGGCAGGTCGGCGACGCCGGCCAGCTGCGCCGGGCCACCGGCATGATGATTCGCTCGGGGCGGCGGAGGCTTCACGTTTCGGTGAGCCACGACGATTACACGGCGACGGTCGGCGGACTGCAGCTCTCGCTGTTGCGCGAAGCCGACACTTTCGAATGCCGCGGCGTCGATCACGTGCATCTCTATCCCGCACGACCGCTGCTGTTTACCGATTCGGACGACGCCGACCCCATCACTGGCGTGCTGGTCAACGGGTTGCGTGCCGGGCTTTTCCCGGCGTCGACCGTGGCCGAGGTCGCGGCCGGCGTTGCGGACAAGCCCGGCGAGTGGACGCAGCGCAGCCTTTCGATCCATAGCGCGCTCGGCCATAACACGCCGGCGCTGGTCAAGATCCTCAGGGCCTTCCGGCTGGAACGCGGGTTCTTTTGGGTCCACGACTTCGCCAGCGCGTGCGCCGGACACAACCTGCTGCGCAACGACGTCGAGTTTTGCGGCGCTCCGCCGCCCGAGAGCGTCGCGTGCACGATCTGCACGTACGGCCAACGCCGCCGGCAACAGGTTGCAGACCACCGCCGGCTCTTCGAGAGCGTCGGATTGACCGTGGTGGCGCCCGCCCGGGTGACGCTCGAAACGTGGATTGCCGTCAATGCGCTGCCGATCGAGGCAACGCTCGTGCACCCGCATTGCCGGCTGGTGCCGCGCGAAGCGCCGCCGCCGGACGTCCGGGAACGGCCGCTGCGCATCGGATATCTCGGGTTGCCTAATCCGCACAAAGGCTGGCCGATCTTTCGCGAGCTCGTCTTTCGCTTCGGCCGCGAGCACGGCATCGAGTTTCATCATTTGGGGAAAGCCCCCCAGCGCGGTCTGCCGATCGTCTTCACCGAGGTGGATGCGGTCAAGGAACGTCCCGACGCGATGGCGGCGGCGGTCGAAGATCTGGAGCTCGATGCGGTCGTCATCTGGTCGATGTGCGCCGAGACGTTCTGCTTGGTGGCCTACGAGGCGGTAGCCGGCGGCGCGATGGTCGTGGCGCCCGAAAAGCGAGGGAACCTCACGCAGATGGTGCGCGACACCGGTCAGGGGCTGGTGCTCGACGACGAGCGGGCACTCTTCGACTTCTTCGAATCCGGCCGCGTCTTCGAGCTGGCGCGCGACAAGCGCGAGGTTCGGTACTTTTCACTCGAATACAGCAAGATGACCGCCGACCTCGTCGGCACGCAATGGGAATGAAGGTTCGCTGCTTCAGCAGTTTCACGTTTTCGTATTTGAATCGCGCTCGGGTGCTGTTCCATTCGCTCAAGCGGTTCGCGCCGCATTGGACGCGCGTTGCGCTGATTACGGACAAGCCGCCGCCGGGCCTGGAGTTTCCGCGCGAGGACGATCCGTTCGACGAAATCGTCTACGCAGAAGACCTGCCGATCCCCAACTTCGCGTCGTGGATCTTCAAACACGACGTGATCGAAGCGTGCACCGCCGTCAAGGGGCCGTTCTCCGCGGACGCCTGTTCGACCGGCGCCGACGCCGTCGTCTATCTCGATCCCGACACCTGCTTGTTTGCGCCGCTCGACCCCGTCGAGCGGATTCTCGAATCGTCGTCGATCCTGCTCACGCCGCACATCGCGGCTCCCGAGCGCGAGTTCTACGCCATCTTGGACAACGAAATGGGATCGCTGCGGACGGGGACCTACAACCTCGGTTTTTGCGCCTTTCGCACCGATGGGGAAGGCGCGCGGTTTGCGCGCTGGTGGGCGGACCGCTTACTGGCGTTCTGTTACGACGACATTCCGGCTGGACTTTTCGTCGACCAGCGCTGGTGCGATCTCGTGCCGGCGATTTTCGACGGCGTAGCCATTCTGCGCGATCCGGGCTACAACGTCGCGAGCTGGAACCTCAGCAACCGGCGGGTCTCGATGCGGCCGGACGGATCGTTTGCGATCAACGGCGTGCCGCTACGGTTTTGGCATTTCACCAAGCTCGGCGAAATCGCCGACGTGATGACGAAACGCTACGCCAAGGACAACTTCCAGGTCTACGAGATTTGGAATTGGTATCGCCGCCAGGTCCACGAAGCCACCGATCCGGAAGTCCCGGCCGGATACTGGGCATACGACCGGTACCGGAATGGTGCGCGCATCGAGCGCTCGCACCGGCTAGCGTATCGTGCCGATCCGAAGCTCCAGCTCGCTTATCCGGACCCATTCGCGGCCGGCGCGAGCTCGTTTTTCGAATCGCAAGTGCTAGACGCGGCCGGGTAGCTCACCCCGGTCGATAGCTGCGCGCAGCCGAGAACGATGATGAGCGCGCAAAAGACGTTTGCCGGGAAGGTGTAACGAGCGTCCGCGGTCGGGGCGACGAAGAAAAGGGCGGCTACGTACAAGTAGCTTCCTATTAGCATCGCAAGCGCCAGAAGACGGCACCCTTGTCGCCGCCTCCAAAGGACCGCCGTGACGATCGTCGCGAGCGCATAGAGGATGATCGGCCGCCTCCAAAGCTGACTCGCTCCAGTCACGACAAACGTGATGAGCCACTGCGCCGCGCCGGGAAATGCGAGCCGGATGCCATACGGGTTCGGGTCGATCCCGGCAGTGGTTGAAGCGTAGACGGCTTGCGCGTTAAGCCCCATGACCTCCCTAAAGACGGCGAAGCGGTGCGCGAGGTAGCAGCCGAAGTGAGCAGGTACGGAAAGCCGCCACAACGCTTCGACTTGACCGTTCGCGTCGGTCGCGACGAGTGGCGGACTCGCGAGGCGCCCGTTGTACGAGTTGTCGGCAGCACGGGCGTCGTATCGCTGCCGAATCTGCTGCGGATCCATTGGGGCGCCCCCAGTGACGGCAAGGGGCAAGAGGTCTACCCCCGAGCATACCGACATGCCGATTAGATCGAATTCCTGAATCGACGCAAAGCTCGCAGGTGGCGGCAACGCTTGAAAATCCGGTAAGCGCCATCGTAGGGATGCGTATGCGCCGAGCAACGCGAGGCCGATAAGCCCTAAGGAATAAAGGCGTGCCCGGAGCTCGTTGCGCGTTTCGAAGGGCCACAAGCCGACAAAAAGCAACAAGGGCAGCAGTAGCGGTAAACTGTTGTAGCGCAGGGCGATTGCGACCCCGAACGCCATGATGGAGACTGCCAGCCATGGGTACG
>DATJUC010000063.1:0-7591 GCA_035502675.1 Candidatus Acidiferrales bacterium
CTTCAAGGCGCCGACGTTCTTGGCCGGCATCGACGCCAGCAACGTGCGCGCCTACGGAATTCCGGTCGACGCGCTGTTCGGTGAAGTGCGGCTGCAGGGCACCGACCTCGTGCTCTCCAACGCGGGCGCCACGATCGGCAAAGGCGATATCACGCTGGCGGGATCGCTGCCGCTCCAGCTCTCGCCGCTGCGATTGGGGCCGCAACACCGAACGATGAGTTTCGACGTCGACGTTACCGGGCTCGATCCGGCGATTTTCGACCAGGCCTTCGGCAACGATACCAAGCTCGGCGGAACCATCAGCGCTCATCTGGGCGTCGGCGGCAGCGTCGGGGCGCCGGTCGTGATCGGGCGAGCGACGCTCGCCAACGGTTCGTACGTCAGCACGCTCGAACGCAAGCCGATCACGCACGCCGCGGCGGAGCTCGCCTTCGATCGCACCACCGCGACGCTTTCGGGAGTCAGCGCGCGACTCGGCGACGGCAGCCTGCACGGATCGGGGCGCATCGAGTTCCCGGGGGGCTTCGAATCGCTGAGCGGCTACTCGTTCGTCTCCACGATGGTCGCCAAGGGCGCGCAGCTGGACCTGCCCGCTTACGGAACCGGAACCCTCGACGCCGACCTCGCAATGACCAAAACCCCGGGAACGCACGCGCTGCTTTCCGGTACGGTGGCGCTCTCCAATGCGTCCTTGCCGTTCTCGGCGTTCGTGAACGCCGCACAACAAGCGTCGGGCGGGGCGGGGCCGCAACTTCCGCCGGTCGCGTTCGATCTCACCGCCACCGCCGGCAAAAACGTACGCGTTCGCGGCAGCGGTTACGGGGCGGGCCTCGATATCGGCGTCAGCGGTTCGGTCTCGCTGGCGGGAACGTTGGAGAAGCCCACGCTGGCCGGCCAGTTCAACTCCACCGGCGGAACGCTGACGTATTTCGATCGCGCCTTCCGGGTGCAGGAGGGCTCGGTTGTGTTCGATCCCGCGAGCGGCTTGCTGCCGGCGATTCATGCCGTCGCGACGACCAGCGTCGTCAACCCGGATCCGGATCGCGCCCGCAACCCGTACGGCACCGCAGACATCACCATCGACGTCAACGGCCCGATCGAAAACCTCAACATCGCGTTTACCAGCAATCCGGCCGGGTACACTCGCGACCAAATCATCGCGATGATCGCGCCGCTGGGCGGCTTCATCGGCGGCATCGCGTTCACGAACCAGTCCGTCTACCAGGTGCAGTCGCCGAGCGGGATAACGCCGCTGGGCAACGTTTCGCCGCTGCCGAACCTCTACACCCAGCGCTACAGCACGATCACGGTCGGGCAGGAAGCCTTCAACATCCTCAACGCCCAGTTTGCCGCCGGGTTGCTCTCGCCGGTCGAAAACGCGATCGGCCAAGGGCTCGGTCTTTCGAACGTCAACCTGACCCTCGGGTATTACGGCAACGTCGGAGTGACCGCGACTCGGCTGCTGGGCAAGGCGGTAAGCGCCGTCTTTGCGACGACCTTCGGCATTCCGCAAATCCAATCGTTCGGCCTGAAAGTCCAGCCGAACGCCTATACCTCGGCCACGCTGAGCTTCTTTTACCAGACGGGGCCCCTGCAGCTCTTCCAGACGCCCAACGCGCCGATCGGGTTCTCCGGCGAGCTGTACGGCCAGCCGCTGCTGGGTCAGAACGGTTTCAGCGTGACGCTGAAACACTATCTGGGAGCCGCCGGCGTACCATGAACGCCGCATTAAGGACGCACCTGCCGCATCGTCTTGCGGCAAGGACCCGCGTCCGGGGGAGCGAACAGGGCGACCCGGGTCATCGGGAGTGCGCCTGTTGGCGCGCTCGACCCTCGCTGACCCTCGTCAGCCGTTCCCTACCATATTTAGGAAACTCGAGGACGCTTCTTTCGCATGACCTTTGACCTTCGGCGGCGCGTGCGCGCACTGAAATGGTGCGCGGGCGCACTGGCCGTGGCGATCGTTGGGCTGGTGCTCACGATGGGCCCTGCCTCGTCCCAGACCAACACACGCATCGTTTCGGTCGACGTCACGGGGAATCTGCACGTCCCGACCGCGACGATCATGGCGGTCGTGGAAGCGCGTCCCGGGCAGCCGTTCGACCCCCGCGTCGTCCAGGGCGACCTCGCGCGAATCAACGCGCTCGGCTACTTTGCCGACATCGCTCCGCCGCTGATACGCCAGCGGCCGGGCGGCGTAGCGATCACCTATCGCGTCGTCGAGAATCCGGTCATCACCAAGATCGCCTTTCAGGGGAACAACAAGGTCCCCAGCGACACGCTGCTGGCCCTGATGGACCTCTCGCCGGGGCAAGTCTTCAACACCAACACGTTCCGGCAAGACGTTCTCAAGATCAATAACTACTACGAGCGCATCGGGTACGGCGGTCAGGTTCCCACGCACGTCAAGGATTTGAACCTCGACCCGAAGACCGGCGTTTTGACCCTGGTCATCCAAGAGGGTCTGATCGTCAAGAATATCGTGATCGGCGGCGATCCGCTGCTGCCGCCGACCGTGATTCTGCCGGCGCTGACACTCAAGGTCGGCGACGTCTATTCCGACGAGACGCGCGACGCCGACTTCAAGGCGCTGCAGAAGCTCTACGAAGACAAGTACCACCTCGAGATCGGAAACTTCGAAGGCGGCATCGAGCCGTCGTCGATCGATTTGAAAGCCGGGACGGCCGACGTCAAGTACGACATTTACGTCGCGCGCGTGGCGGTAGTCGAGATCACCGGCAACACCCGCACCAAGGATTTCGTGATCCGCCGCGAGCTGCGCGTGCGTCCGGGCATGGTCGTCAACACCGACGCCATCAAAGCCGACTACAACCGCCTGAACTCGCTCGGATTCTTCTCGAAGGTCGAACCCGACATCAAGCCCGGTCCGGACCCGAAGAAACCGCAGCTGGTGACGCTGGTGTGGCACGTCACCGAGCAGCGCACGTCGACCGCCTCGATCGGCTTCGGGTACTCGGGCGGTCTGACCGGACAGGGCCTGTACGGCACCCTGGGCTTGTCCGACAACAACCTGCAGGGCACGGGCAACTCCGCCTCGCTGCAGTTCGAGCTCGGGTATCGCACTAGCGTCGCGCAGTTGTCCGCCTCGGTTCCCTTCCTCGGCAATACGCCGCAGTCGTCGAAGTGGAGCGCGGGCGGTTCGATCTTCACGAATACGACGACCTACTACTATCCGGTCTACAACGTAGCGTCGACCGGCAGCATTCCCTCGACCAGCGGCACGCCCGCGCCGGTCCCCGTGACGCTCTACCCGAACGGCTCGAACAGCGAGCTCTCGAACGTCGTCGCCACCAGCCAGTCGGGGGCGACCGGTGCGAACGCGTCCATAGGACGGCGCTTGAGCGACTACACGATCCTCTCGCTGCAAGCCGGCGCCGAGACGATTCGCTACGACACGACCGTGCCGGGACCGTACTACTTCCAAGGCAATCAGCCCAACATCTTCGTCGGGCCGACCCCGGGACCGGTCCTCAACTCGTCGAACTACTATTACGGCGGATCGTTCGGCATCGCCGCGTCTTCGATCGCGAACGTCAACACGGGCGCTCCGTACCACTTGAACACCGCCGGGCTCAGCCTCCAAACGACGACGGTCGACGACCCCTTCAACCCGCGCACCGGCATCAAGGGACTGGTGCAAGAGACGGTTTCCATCCCGGGTATCGGCTCGAACTTCGACTTCACGCAATCGACGTTGAGCTTGGCCAAGTTCTTCCCGGTGCTTCGCGACGCCACGCTGGGCGTCAACGGCGTCGCCGACAATTCGACCGGCGTCATACCTCCGAGCTCGCTCTTCACGTTCTCCGATCAGCAGGTGCGCGGGTACAATCAGGTGTTCTACGCGACCAACGCGTATTTAGGACAAATCGAGCTGCGACAGCCGCTGGCGATCGACCGGCGAATTACGCTGGCGGTCTTCGTCGACGAGCTCGACTATCACATTCGCGGTGCTTATCCGCTGCTCGATCCGTACACCAATCGCGTCACGGGCTATCCGGCCGATTGGGCGCTCTACGGCGACTACGGCGCCGGCATCCGCTTCGACATTCCGCAGCTCGGTCTGCACACCGTCCGCATCGACTTCGCACGCGGAGCCAACGGTTTCCATACGAGCTTCGGCATCGGTCAGAGCTTCTAGGAAGGGTCCTGTTGGAAAGAATGAAAGTCCGGTTTCCCATCGTTTTCTTGGCTGCGGCCGTTTTCGCCGCGGCCCTCGCGCCGGCCGCCATTGCCGCCGACCTCACCGACGTCGGATACGTCGATCAAGCCGAGCTGGCAAACATGCCGGTCTTCATTTCGGCCAACCGCGAGCTGTACGCGTTCAAGGCCGGGCTCGACGCTCAGTACGCCAACGCCATGCGGGCTGCCAAGAGCGACGCCGACAAACAGCGCGTTTCGATGCAGTTCCAGCAGGAGTACAGCGACAAGCAGCGCGAGACGATTGGGCCGCTCTTCCAGCGCGCCCAGCTTGCGATCGCGCAAGTGGCTGCCACGCGCAACCTGTCGGTGGTCGTCGACAAGCGCATCGTCATCTACGGCGGTCAGGACATCACCAAGGACGTCCAAACCCTGTTCAACGGCAACGCCTCCATCCCGCCGCCGGCCGCTTCGCCGCCGCCGTCGGAGATCGGCTTCGTCGATCAAGGTGCGCTCGACAACATCCCCAAGGTCAAGTCGGCGAACGATCAGATGAATCAGTTTGCCCAGACGCAGCGCACGCTCTACGCACCGCAGATCGCCGCGGCCAAAACCAACGCCGACAAACAGCAAATCTACCAGCAGTTCAATAAATCGATGCAAGACAAGCAGAATCAGCTGCTCAAACCGCTCGTCGACCAAACCAAAGCGGCGACGGCTGCGGTTGCGAAGTCGAAGAATTTACTGCTCGTCGTGGATCGCGCCGACGTGATCTACGGGGGGACGGACATCACGACCGATGTCCAGAATGCGCTCAGCAAGTAGCCGGGCGCGGCGAGGCCTCTGGATGGCTGCGGCGTTGACGATGTGCGTATCGGGCTGTGTCGACATTCACTCGGCATCGATTCGCGGCGTCGGGTACGTGCGCATGGACGACGTCGTCAAGCATCATCCGCTCTATCCCCAGCTCGCGCAGTTGAACGACGCCATCGACGCCATCAATCTCGCGGCTGCGGCGCCGCACGTTCCGCTGAGCGCTTCGCAGATCGCCGCGCAGACGCAGGTGCTCAATCGCGAGCTCCGCGACGCGCAAATACGCGCCGACAAGATCTTGGCTTCGGATCAGCGCGAGTACGGCCAGAAAGAGCAGCAGGCGATCGCGGCCGCGCTGGCCGCCGCCGGCGTCCGCGGCAGCGGCGCCCAGGCCGGCGCCCAGATGAGCGCGACCTCGGCGGCGCAGGCGCAGCAAGCCGCCGCCGCGGCCAACCGCGATTTCGTGGCGTATCAGCAGAGCGTCGTGGGTCAGAGCAACGCCGCGAGCTCGGCGATCGTTCGACAACTGCAAACTCAGGCCAACCAAAAAATTCAGGCCAAGGCCGAACAGCTGCAGCAGGGCGAGACCGATCTCTCGCTTCGGCTCACCCAGCAAGACGCGCCGCAGACGCTGGCCATCAAGACGCGATTGAACAATCTCGCGCTCGACGACGCGACGCGCAAGCAGCTCCAGAATCAGCTGTCGGCGATCGATTCGAAGGAAGCCGCTCAGCTCGACGCGCAGCGTAAGGCCGACGCGGCGACCCTTTCGGCGTACCGGCAGCAAGTCGGGACGCAGACCAACGCGGAGATGCGGCGCCAAATCGGTGCGATCCAAACGCAGACGCGCTCGAAGATCGAGGAGCGCCAGAACGAGGTCAGCTCGCAGATTCGCAGCCTCGCGGCGCCGCCGGTCCCGGCCAACCTTCCGCCGCAGGTGCAGGCGAAGCTGGTCGAGATCCACAACCGCTTCGGCGCCCAGTTCCAGGCGGCCGTGCAGGGGACGGTTGCCGACTACAACGCCACCAAAGCGGATTTGGACCGCCAATATGCCGCGCTGCACGGCGCCGACGTCGGTGCGACCGGGGCGGCGGCCAAAGAGCTGGCCTCTTTGCAGCAGCGGCGCGACGATCTCAACAAAGAAATCGTCGATCAGATCACCCGCGAAGCCCAGCGCATCGGCAAGGACCGGGGATTTAGCATCGTGTTCGTCAGTCCCCGAGCCGCGGTGGGCGGCTACGACCTGACGAACGATCTCACCAAGGACGTCGAGAGCTTACACGAGTGAAGAAGAAAAACGCCATCCTCATCATCGCGCTGGTCGCCGCGTCGTTGGCGGGCTGCGGCACGTCGAGCCCGGTGGGACTGGTCGACGTGCAGCGCATCGTTTCGAACTGGCCGGAATATCAGACGTACCAAGCGCAGCTCCTGGCCGAGGAGCAGTCGATCGCCAACGGCCGCGGCAGCACCAAGAGCAAGCAGCTCGCGGCGCTGCAGCTGCAGCAGAAGTACGCGAAGATCACCGATCAACTGACGCAGCAGATTCGCGACGCGGCCGGAAAGATCGCGCAGCAAAAGCAGCTGAAGCTCGTTTTGACGCGCGAAGGCGTGGGTTACGGCGGCGTCGACATCACCGGCGACGTCGAAAAAAGCTTGAATATCACGGAGAAGCCGACGCCGTCACCTTCGGGCTCGTAAGGTCGTGACCAGATGCTAGGCACGCTGGGGGAACTGGCCGAGCGCGTCGGCGGGCGCGTCGTCGGCGACCCGAGCGTCGCCGTAGCGCGCGTCGCAGCGGTCGACGAAGCCGGCAGCGACACGCTGACCTTCGCGACCGAGGAACGCTATCTGGCGGCCGCGCTGAGCGGCCGCGCTGCGGCCGTCTTGGTCGACGCGTCGATCCCGCTGCCGGACTCCAGCGCCAAACCGCTGATCGTCGTCGAAAATGCCCGGCGCGCGCTGGCGCGGCTGTTGCAGGCGCTGCGAACGTCGCGGCCGCGCGGGCCCTTCCGGCATCCCACCGCCGTCGTCGAAGCCGATGCGAGCGTCGCGGCAGATGCCCACGTCGCCGCGTTCGCGTACGTCGGCCGCGGTGCGACCGTCGGCGCGGGGTGCGCGATCGGCGAGGGAGCGTTCGTCGGCGAAGGCGCCGCAATCGGCGACCAGAGCTGGCTGCATCCGCACGCGCGCGTGATGGAACGCTGCGTGATCGGCGCGCGCGTCGTGCTGCACGCCGGCTGCACGATCGGCAGCGAGGGCTTCGGCTGGGCGTTCGTCGACGGACGCCTCGAGCGCATTCCGCAAATCGGCAACGTGGTCGTCGGCGACGACGTCGAGATCGGCGCCAACGCCTGCGTCGACCGCGCGCAGACCGGGAGCACGGAGATCGGGACCGGAACCAAGATCGACAATTTGGTGCAGATCGGACACAACTGCCGCATCGGAAAACATTGCGCGATCGCGGCGCTCACCGGCTTGGCCGGCTCGACGACGGTCGGCGATTACGTCAAGATCGCCGGGCAGGTTGGCACGCGCGGACACATGACGATCGGGTCGCGCTCGACGGTCGCCGGGCAATCCGGCGTCTGGGGCGACGTCGACGAAGGCGCGACCGTCTCGG
>DATJUC010000064.1:0-3612 GCA_035502675.1 Candidatus Acidiferrales bacterium
GTTCGCCATGCCGGCTCACCAGGCGCCCACACGACGAACGCGTCCTTGTCCGGCACGTCGTCCAGCGCGTCCGGCACGAATCCCGACGGCGCCGGCGCGGTCATTTGCGTATCGAATCCGGCTGCAATCGCGCTCTCGAAGAGCAGCTCGAACATGCGGCGCTCTTCTTGCGTGCATACGAGGGCGGCTTCCGAGAGCCGCGCGATCATTGCAAGCGTCGCTGCACGCGCCACGTCGTTCTCGGTACGGCGGACGGGGCGTCCGCGCGCGTCGTTGATGCCTTCCAAACGCGCAAGACGATCGAAGGACATGCGGCGCCGTTCCGCGTCGTCCAGCTCGAGGTTTTCCGCCGCCGTTTTGAGTATCCGAATCAATCCCGGATGCGTAAATGTGAAGCGCGAAAAGAAATGCCGGCCGAGCAGCCGCATCTGCACGGCGCGTTCGAGCACTGCCGGCGCATCGTTCGCGCCGGCAAACAGCGTCGTAATCAGGGCCCGATGCTAAACGATTGCGGCGCCGCGGATGAACTCAAGGGAATCGTCGCAACCAGCGACGGCGACGGCGAACGGCGGAAAAATTCGATCTGCCCGTTCGCGCCGCTTGGCGTTTCGAGTACGCAGACGTATTGCTGGTCGGGCGTCACGGCTACGTCGACCGGCTGTCCTGCGAGGGGAATCGTCGGCGCTGTCGCGATGTTCCCGAGCGATGCGTACCCGAGCGCGGGATCTCCCGATGGTTGCGCCGTTCCCGCGAGGTAGACGGTGCCGTCCGTTGCTTCCGTAGCGCCCATGACTTCTTGAAATTGCGCGAGCGAAACGAGCGAACCGCCGCTGAGCGACTGGAGAGCGGGTGTACCGGTGCACGTATTGGCAACGAGAAAGACGGAGTTCCCCGCACCGCCGACCAGAACCGCATTTGGAACGGCGTTCGGCGTCGAATAGGCGGCCGACATCTGCGCGAGACCGCCCGTGGTTTCGGAGACGTAGAGCGCTTGGGACTCTTGGATTTCCGGACTCCCGGCGGAATAGAGCTGACCGCCGATCGACTTCAGTGCGCTCTCGTATTGAAAGCCGCTCGCAAACGACGAATTCGCCGCGATCGTCGAATCGAAACCGCTCAGTTTGATGACCGGATCGCCGCCCGTGACGTTGTTATAGAATGCGTTGCAATGCGAATCCGCGGCAGCGCCGTAAGAAAACGGATCGGCATCGGTAATCGCCGAGGGAAGCGCGGAAGCGACGGGCGACGGCGTTGGATTCGTCGCCGTCGGCGCCGCGATGGAAATGACGGACGCGCCGTCGAGGGCGAAGGCACCGCTCGAGCAGCCGCTCAGTGCGGCGATCTGCAGGCCGGAAGGGCCGCTCAGCACCGAACCGACTTGCGCTTGCGTGAGCCCGTCGATCACATACACGGTGCCGTCGGTATCATCGACAAAAATATAGTAATCGGCATCGACTGCGGCGTTGAGCGCAGACGCTCCGGCGTTCAACGCAAGCGGGGAGGTAATCGACCCCGAACCGGCCGTGTTGCTCGGATACGTTGCTGTCAACGAGGTGGCCGCAGTAATTGACGACGTCGACAGCGTTACGCCGCCCGTCGTACTCAGAGCTGCGGGCGCGGCCAGCGTTCCGGTAATGAGATTCCCGTCCGCGTCGACCGGTTGCGCGTTGACCGTCGTCGTTTGCGGCGCTGCCACGTTTTCCAACACGCGCCATGCGGCCGGCGTCCCGCCGGCGACCGTGAATTGCACGCCGCTCGCAACGCCGAGCATATTGACGGATACGGCGGGCGTACTACTCAGCGACACGGCGATGGGCGCAGAGCTTCCGGTCGCGAGCATATTGTGATCGCCGTCGTAGACGCTCGCCACGAACGTGTCGGTGGAGATGGGCGCCGTAACTTGCACCGTTACCGAGGTGGGCTGCGGCCCGGGCGTCGGAAGCGTGAAGACCGCTTCCGTCGGCGTCGGGTTCGGCATCGGGGATGCGAGAACGCGAACGCCGAGCGTCGTGCTGCTCGGCGATATCCATTGGGGTTTACGGCGCCGCGCGGTTGCCGAACCGCGCGCCGGAATCTGCACGCGAAGCGACGCCCGTGTTACCGGCCCCGAATTTCCGCTGGTGGGCGGCAATGCGCGGTTGGCCGTCCCATTGGGCGCGCCGCCCCCGCCGCCGCAGCCGGCAATAAGCGCAACGGCGCCAACGGATAGAAAACCCGGTGTCCTCTTCATATGTGCCCCCAGAAGGGAGTTATCGGCAGCGAGCTTCCAGAGTCTTGCCGGCTCGAGCCTGTGCCCTCCGGCTCGTACCGACCTAAGTCCACGGCAGGATGCAACTCTTGGTGTACCGTTGGGGTTTAGCCAGCCAGATAACCCCCCAGCGCGATCTTTCGAGTGGTCGACAAATTGCGCCACTAGGAAAGATTGGTTCTTTATCCCTACATTTTCAGAATTGCCGCTGAGCGGCGCGCTGCTTCGCGGAATCCAAGACCTCGCGTTTACCGAGCCGACGCCGATTCAGCGTATGGCCATTCCGCCGGCTCTCGAGGGCCGCGACGTCCTCGCAAGCGCCCAGACGGGCAGCGGCAAATCCGCCGCCTTCGGCTTACCGGTGCTCGAGGCGCTTTTGCAAGAACAGCCCTCCCGCGATCCGCGTGCACTGATTCTTGCACCCACGCGTGAACTCGCGCAGCAGATCACCGAGCACCTTCGCCTCCTCGGCAAGCACACCAAACTTCGCATCACGCCGGTTTACGGCGGAGCGGGCATGCGGCCGCAAATCAACGCGCTGCGTCGCGGCACCGACGTGATCGTTGCGACCCCCGGGCGTCTGATGGACCTCATGCAGCAGGGCGAGGCGCGCCTCGACCGCATCCGCATCCTCGTCCTCGACGAAGCCGATCGCATGCTGGACATGGGCTTTTTGCCCCCGGTGCGGCGCATCATCGCCAAGTTGCCGAACCGCCAGCAGACGCTCTTCTTTTCGGCGACGATCGCCGGCGCGGCCGGTACGCTTGCGAACGACCTGCTCGACGATCCGGTTCGTGTGAACCTGACGCCGGCCGTCGCGACCGTCGACACGGTCCGCCAAAGCGTCTACGCCGTGGACCAAACGAAAAAGACGGACTTGCTCCTCGATCTGCTCTCCGATAACACGATCTACAACGCGATCGTCTTTACGCGGACCAAGGCACGCGCCGATCGTCTGGCGGGCGCCCTAGCCCGGCACAACGTCGACGCGGATCGAATCCATGGCGACCGGTCGCAGGCCCAGCGCACCCGCGCCCTGGATGCCTTCAAGAAGGGGCGCTATCGCGTGCTCGTGGCGACCGACGTTGCGGCCCGCGGCATCGACGTCACCGATCTCGGCCACGTGATCAACTACGACGTCCCGGCCGAGCCGGCCGACTACATCCATCGCATCGGCCGCACGGCCCGCGCGCAAAAGACCGGTGACGCCATCACGTTCGTATCGTATGATGAGACGAGCTTGTTCGCGCAGATCGAGCACACCATCGGCAAGCGCGCCGAACGAATCGAACACGCGCTCAGCGACGCAACGGCTGGGCGTAGCCTAGAGACCAAGCCACAACCGCGGCGCAGAACGTTTAGCC
>DATJUC010000065.1:0-9718 GCA_035502675.1 Candidatus Acidiferrales bacterium
CGCAGCGCCGCCCCCGCGCGCTGAATTCGGCCGACGGTTCCCATCGGCAGCGTGTCGAGATCGGGGCGCTCGCGCCGCCATTGAGCGAGGATTCGATCGATACGGTCGGACATATCTTGACGTTAAGGCGCTTGACGCCGCGTCCCCTTTCGTGTATCTTTATATAAAGACAATGAATATAAAGATACTTGCGCTCGACCACGTCGTCTTCAACGTCGCCGATCCGGAACTGAGCGTTCGGTTCTACGCCGACAAGCTCGGATTGAGTCCGGAACGGCTCGACGAATACCGGGCCGGCCTCGTGCCTTTCCCGTCCGTGCGCGTCAACCCGCAGACAATCGTCGACTTCTTCCCGCCCGAGCGCCACGGCGCGCCCGGCGCCGGAAGAAACGTGAACCACATCGCCCTAACGGTTGCCGCTTCGCCGGCCCAGCTCGCGGCGTTTCTCGAGGAGTGTGGGATTCCGATCGTTGCGGAGATGACCGGGAACTTCGGTGCTCAGGGCGATACGGCGCACGCGTTTCAGGTCGAAGACCCAGACGGAAACCTCCTCGAGCTGCACGCCTACGCCTAGGGCGGCTTTGCCGTAAGCTAAGGCGCCGGCGAGTTGCGACGGTCTTCGATCCAGTCCGCCACTTGCGCGGCGAGCACCCCCAGCGGCAGCGTTCCGCCGCTCAAAACCAGATCGTGGAAGTCTTTGATCGAAAACCGTGAGCCGAGGCGTTCCTTGGCCGTCTCCCGCAGCTCGAGGATTTTCAGCTGACCGATCATGTACGAGCATGCCTGCGCGGGCCAACTGGCGTAGCGCTCGATTTCCGCAGCGGTGAAGCCGTACTCGATCGCTCGTTGCCGGGTCCAGCGAAACTCGTGAATGCCGGTGTCGACGACCAAGCGGCGAGCTCGGAAGAGCTGCTGTTGTAAATATCCCGCGTAGCCTTTGAGATCGCCGTCGTACCAGCCGCTTTCGGCGCACAAGCGCTCGGCATACAGCGCCCAGCCTTCGTTGAGGGCAGGGTTGTAGCCGAGTGCGGCGCGCTTGCGAAAATGCGGGAGCGTGGTCGACTCTTGCTCGAGCGCAAGTTGAAAATGGTGGCCGGGAACGGCTTCGTGATACGCGGTCGACTTGAGGCCAATGCCGATCCACGGCACGTTCGGATCGAGATCGGCCAGCGGCACCCAATAGATGCCGGGCGCCGAGCCGTCGGGCGCCGGAACCGTGTAGTGCGCCGCCGAGCTCTTCTCCGAGAATTCGGGCTCGCGCGCGATGACGACGGGCGCCTTCGGCAGCAGTGCAAAGGCGTCGCGGGCGCGCCCTGCGGCGTCGTCCACGATCGTTTGTAAGCTCGTCAGGATCGTCGCTCGGGGATCGGGATTAGCGGGCAAGCGGACCGTTTCGTTGACGCGTGCGAGCCGCTCCGAGATCGAACCTTCCGAATACCCGAGAGAGTGCAGGGTTTCGTCGAGCTCGCGCTCGATGCGGTCGACCTGTTCGAGCCCCAGCGCGTGAATCTCGGATGCGGAGAGCGAGGTTCCGGTCGCCGATGCGAGTTGGCGCGCGTAATAGGCCTGACCGTCGGGTAACGCCCATGCGCCGGCCGCGTCGGTGGAGCGCGGCAACTGATCCGCGAGTGCCTCGCGAACGCGTACGAATGCCGGAACCACGCGATCTCTGACTTCGTCGGTCGCCCGCGCGGCGAACGCCTCGGCTTGGACCGGCGAAATGGCAGGCACGTCGCGCATCCGCCGGACCAAATTCGCGACCAACACGTGATCCGCGAACGGCGGCTTGGCGAGTGCGTCCAACTGTTCTATGGTGCGCTCCAGGACGAACCGAGGCGGGACGATTCCTCGTGCGGCGGCGCTGCGCGCCTCGCCGGTGCCCTCATCGAGAACCGCGGCCAGCCGGCGCAGGCGCGCGAGATAGCGTTCGACGTCCGGCGCGCTGCGAATCGGGTGCGCGGACGCCAAAAAGCTGACGTTGAGCACGTGGAACCCGAAGATCTGGCTGAAGACGAAGCGGTGCGCGCCGAATTCCGCGTTGGCGACGGTGTCGCGCAGGTACCACTCGAGTGCCGCGGCGGACGCTCTTTGCACGCGATCGAGCCGCTCGCGCGGAAAGGCGTGCAGCGCCCCCAACGCGTCGCCTGCGATCGAAGCTTGCCGATTGACCGCGGCCGCGCCGTAGAAATAGCCCCATTGATTGCTCAAGGCGAGCTCGGCGTCCAGTTCGTCCTGGAGCTTGCCGGTAAAATATTGCGAAGCGGTCGCCTGTTGCGGATTCGCCCGGACCCACGCGGCGGCAAAGTCCTGGGACCATCGATCGAACGAATTCTCGGCGAACACGCAGATCGTGTTTACCTCGAGACCCCGTTCACCTTGCTGCGCGCCGGTCAGAGCGGGGCCGGGGTAAACGAGGCTCCAGGCCGCGGCTCGAAAAGCTGCGGCGACAGCGCCGCCGGAAACGCAATCTGGTCGTACGTGAAGGTGGTGTCGAGGTGAAACGCCGCGACCAGGAAGGCGCGAATGCCGCCCGTGACCCGGCCGTCGGTGATGAGATAGTAGCCGCCGACGTTGCCGAAGTGCAGATCGATGTCGAAATAGCCCTGATTCATCCCGGTCTTGGCGATCTGGTGGAATCGCATCGTACAAAAGCGCATCGATTGCAGGTCGACGACGACGTCGGTCAGCGGATGAGTCGCCGCGTCTGCGCGTGCGACGGTGTGCAGGTGGCGGCCGGGCCGGCCGTCCGCACACGGCCATGGGCCCGCGTCGATCACTTCGTACGAATCCGTCCCGAATGCCCGTACCACCGCGATCACCGGCGGCGGCGTTACGCCGGCATCGGGTGCGGCGGTCGGAATGGCGTCCGTATCCGGCTGCTGCGGAGGCGTCTGCGTGCCGATCAATCCGTGGCGCATCCAGCGAAACGCGCCGCGCCACGTCGGATCGAAGAGCGCGAGGCCGGTAATCGCGCTTCGCTGCCCCGGCAACGCGATGGAAGCGGCGCCGTCGCTTCCGCGATACGCGACTTGCCACGACCGCGCCGGATCCGTCAGCGTACTGGCGTGGATCGAAACCTTGGCGTAGCCGTCGTCGTCGGAACGAACGACGATCGAGGTGTTACCGCTGGGAACGCTGGTCCGGTACGTCACGTAGGCCGGTTCGGCGATGCGCTGCATCTGCGCCAGAGCGGCGCGATAGAAGGCTTCGGGTGACTCCATTTGTTGGGCCGATGCAGCGACGCTGCACGCCGCGATTGCCGCCAGTGCGACTGAAGCTTTGGACGCAACGCTCATACGCCGTCCTCCTTGGTTGCACCCATGCCTTCCGAGCGTGCGAACGTTGTGCCTGTACTCGTCGCGAGCGCGGCGCCATGTCTAATCGCCGCTTAACGAGATCGTCCGCGAAGCTAAGCGTTCACCAGCCGACGGCTTCGCCGTCTTTGCCGAAATCCGAGCCGGCCGCGTAGGCCCCGTTGGGAAGCACCTCGATCGCCTGATAGCCGCCCATCGGTGCGCGACTGGTCGATTTGACGGTGTAGCCCATCGCATGCAGCGAACTCCCGACGAGGTCGTAGAGCGGCGACTCGAGCGAGAGCACGTCGGAGACTTGGTCGTGCCGGAAGCGCGCCATGTCGCCGGCCTGTTGCACGTTGGCTCCGAGATCGATGAGGTCGACCAAAACCTGCTCGTGCCCTTGCGCTTGCATGTCGCCGCCCATCAGTCCGATCGTCGCAAACGGACGGTCGCCGCGCAACAGAAAGGCCGCGCAGAGCGTATTGAACGGCCGCTTGTGCGGTGCGATCGCGTTCGGACTCTTGGGATCGAGCGAAAAAAGGCCGCCGCGATCGTGCAGGATGAACCCGTATCCCGGAACCGTGATGCCGGATCCAAAACCGTCGTAGTTGCTGTTCACCCACGAGACCATGTTGCCCCAGCGATCCGCCGTCGACAGCACGATCGTGTCGCCGCGTCCGGACGGACTGCCTGGCCGCGCTGCCGGTGACGCTCGCGAAGGATCGATTTTCGCGCAGAGCGATTCCTCGTAACGCTGCGAAAGGAGCCGCTCGAGTGGGACGTGCGAATAGCGCGGGTCGGCGTCGTTTGCGTAAAGATCCGCATACGCAAGCCGCTTCGCCTCGACGAGAAAGTGCCAGTAGAGCGGGTTAGCCGGTCCCAATGAGGCCAGCGTTTGACCGGCCGCGACTTTCGGTACGCACGCCTGCAGTATGCCGAGGGCCTCGCTAGCGGCAAAGCCTTGCGAGGGCGGCGGCAACTCGAGCACGTCGTAGCCGTGGTACGTGGTGCGAACCGGGTCGACCCAAAGGCCGCGATACGAGGCTAGATCGGCGAGGGTCATCGTGCCGCCGAGTGCCCGCGACTTGGCGACGATCGCGTGCGCGATCTCGCCGCGGTAAAACGCGTCGCGACCGCGCGCCGCGAACAACCTCAGGGTGCGAGCTAACTCCGGATTGCGAAAGATCTGTCCTTCGACCGGCGGCTTACCGTTGGGATACCAGACCGCTAGCGAATCGGGATCGAGCTGCGTGCAACACGCGCGCAGCGGCAGGGCCGGCGGAAGCACCCAGTCGTGCGCGATTCGCTCGGAAACCGGAAACCCGTTGGACGCATACGCGATGGCGGGCCCCAAAACGCGGGCGAGCGGCATCGTGCCGTAACGCCGCAATACCTCGTCCCATCCCCAGGCTGCGCCCGGAACCGTAACGTCGAGCACGCCGCCGGGCGGCATCCCGGAGCCCGGTCCCCAATCCGACGGGTCGTATGCGTATCCGAGCGCGCGCATGTGCGCGAGCGTCGCACCGCTGGGCGCCGTTCCGCTCGCGTCGAGAACGTGAACGCGGCGTTCCTTGGCAACGTAGACGATGGCGAAGAGGTCGCCGCCCAAGCCGACGTTCATCGGCTCGGTGACGTTCAAAGCGGCGGCGGTGGCGACCGCGGCGTCGACCGCGTTTCCGCCTTCCATCAGGATACGGAGTCCGGCCTGTGCCGCCAGCGGCTGGCTCGTCGTGACGATGCCGTTGCGCGCGATGACGGGCGAGCGGCTCTGAGAGAGCCAACCCTCGGCGCGGTCGCCGCGCATCGCGTCGTTGGCGGCGCCCGAAAGCGCGATTGCTGCGAGCACCGCCAGCGCGAGGAATCGTTTAGGGTCCAACGGCGATTCCCTCGACCTCAAAACGCGATGGGGAAGCGCTCGATCGAGATGGGTTCATCGCCTCTAGTATAGCAGCGTAGCGGTGCCGAGCGTGGCACCTGCCGCTCGCAGCTCGACTTGCCGCAGCGGACGGTCCGTTCGAACCAGTAGCGATGCCGTTCCGGCCGCCGTTTGCAGTGCGCCGAGGTCGCGGAACGCCGCCGTCGCGCGCCCGAAAAGATGCAGCGAGCCCGGTGCTCCGTCCACGATCACGAAGATCCACGAGCCGTCGCGCGCGTACAGCACTTTTGCGGCCAGCTTTTGACCGCTCGGCGCTGCCATCTCGACGTGCTTGAAGTGGCTGTGCACGAGCGTGGCGACGATGGTCGCACGATCGGCGGCACCCGAACGGAGCGCGAGGTTCTGCCTGGCGAGCCCGATGGCAACGACGAGCAGCGCCGCCGCTGCGAGCCAGGCTACGAGCTGCGTGGTCCGGGCCGGCGATCGGCTAGGGGATTTCAGCCGAGGTTCGACGGCCGGCAAGGGCGCCGTCAGCGAAAACGCGACGGCCGAGGCTCGTGCGACGCGCGCCGAACACTCAGCGCAATCGGCAACGTGCGCTTCGAGCGCGCGAACGTCGCCGGGCTCCAGCAGCCCGAGCGGATAGAGCTCGGCGTTTTCGCCGACGTGCTCGCTCATGGCGCGACCTCCGGAGTGGGCATCAGTTCCGCGTGCAGTTTGCGCATCGCCGCCGAGATGCGGCTCTTCACGGTTCCCAACGGAATGCCGAGCCGCTCGGCGATCTCGCTCTGGGTACGATTTCCGTAGTACGCGAGCTCGAGCGTTTCGCGCTGGTCCGCCGGCAGGCGCGCCAGCGCCGATCGCACGCGACGCGCCTCGATCGGATCGGCGACCGGTTCGGCGGCGTCGATCGCCACGTCCAGACGAGCGGCTTTGGCTTCGCGTGCGTCGCGCCGCTCGCGGCTGCGCAGCGCCGTCATCGCCTCGTTGCGTACGCACGCCGCAAGATACGCGCGCAGCATCGAACGATCGCCGCGAAAGCGATTGGGAGCGCGCCACACGCGCATCAGAGCGTCGTGAACGCAATCCTCGGCGGTGTCGTCTCCCAACACGTGACGGGCCACGCCCAAGAACGTCGCCGACCAGAGCGCGTACGCGCGCTCGAAGCCCGAGGGCCGCCGAGCCGTGAAATCCTCCACCAGCGCGTCCATCTACCGCGCGGCATACGTCGACGTCGAGTGCACGACCTGGTAACGCCGCCGCGTCCGCTCGCGGTTCGAACCGCTCGCGCGGTCGGCGGCATTGAAGTGGCATGAAGATCCTCAGTTCTCTCGCAATGGCCGGCGTGCTAGCCTCGACCGGCCAGCCCGTCGCGGCGACCGTGCACGTCCGAAACTTCGCGTTTTCGCCGGCGACCGTAACCGTTCGCGCCGGCGACCGCGTGACGTTCGTCAACGACGACGACGAAGCGCACACCGTTACCGCGGTCGACAAGTCGTTCGACTCGCAAGGGCTCGACGCGGGCGATACGTGGAGCCACACGTTCGACGAGCCCGGCACGTACCCGTATTTCTGCGCGCTGCATCCCTACATGCGCGGCGAGGTGATCGTCAAATGAAGCGCGACGACTTCCTCAAGCACGTTGCGTGGACCGGAGCGGGCGTGGCATGGACCCTCTCCAGCTCCGGGCTCTTCGAATCGGGCCGCGCGGCCGCTGCCGGCGAGTTTTCATTCGTGCAGATCAGCGACAGCCACATCGGCTTTACACGGCCCGAGAACCCCGACGTTGCCGGCACCCTGCGCGCAACGATCGACGCGGTCAACGCGTTGCCGCTGCAGCCGGCCTTCGTCGTGCACACGGGCGACGTGACGCATCTCTCCAAGCCCGAACAGTTCGATTCGGCGAAGCAACTGCTGGGCGGTTTGCGCGCGCCGGCGTTCGTTTTGCCCGGCGAGCACGACGTCATCGGCTCGCCGGCGGCGTTTGCCGCAGCGTTCGGCCGAAAGGACGCGCCCGACGGGTGGTCCTCCTTCGACCGCGGCGGAGCACATTTTCTAGCGCTGGTGAACGTCTTCAACTTCGAGATCGACGGAAAGCTGGGCAGCGATCAAATCGCGTTCGTCGAGCGCGACTTGGCGGCGCAGAAATCGTCGACGCCGATCGTCGTCTTCGCTCACGTTCCGCTCTACGCCGCGTTTCCGCCCTGGGGTTGGACGACCGAAGACGGCGCGCGCGTTTTGGCCGCCCTGCGCCGGTTCGATGCCGTTACGGTGCTCAACGGCCACGTCCATCAAGTCTTGCAGCACACCGACGGAAACATCCGGTTTGCGACCGCCGCGTCGACGGCCTATCCGCAGCCGGCGCCGGGCGCCGCCGATAAGCCGGGACCGTTGAAGGTCCCGGCCGGGCGGCTGTTGAGCGTGCTGGGCTACCGCAGCGTCGAGTTTGTCGGACCCGCGGCCGTCGTTACGGATCGATCGCTCACGGTTTCGTCAGGCTAGCACTTGCGCGTCAGGTGATATCCCGCGCCGCTCATGTGTTTGCCGTCGGACGATAGCGACAACATGTGCGTGCCGTAGTACGTGAACGTGACCTGTCCGTTGTAGAGCAGCCAGTTCCCGGAAACGCCCTCGCTGTCCGTGAGCGAACCGTCCGGCGCGAACGTGAACGAGAGCCCGGGTTTATCGTCGGAAGTCCAGGTGCCGACGAGGCTGGTCGGCGTGCACCCGGTCGGCAACGGCGTTGCGGTCGGCAACGGCGTGACCGCCTTGCCCGAAAAGTTATGCGCGATGTCGAGGCAGAGCGCGTCGGCCGCGTACGGATTCTCGGGGGTTTGCACGACGCAGGTGAACGTGACCACGTAGCCGCCCTTGGGAATCGCGGTGCAGCGCACGGCGGCGCCGTCGGTCGGCGGACCGTTGATGCCGAGCGGTCCGGTCGCGAGCCAATCGCCGCTTCCGGCCGGCGATTCGGTCGGATTTTCCAAGTAGGCCGCGAGGGCCGTCTTGGCCTTCGCGCTGCAGTCGTCGAGGGTGCCGGTGTTCATCACGTAGCGAATGCCGGTCGACATCTCGACGGCGGCCGGCGCCAGCGCGCCGCAGGCGAGCGCGGCGATCGCAAAAACGGCCGCGAAAATGCCGGCGCGGCGTACGGTTAGTGCCACGGCGCACCCCCTGCGGTCCGAACCGGCGCGTTGAGCGAGGCGCTCGCTTGTGCGCCGAATGCGTCGACCAGCTTCTTGCAAAGCGTATCCGCGGTCTGCGGATTGGGCGGAACTTGCGCGGCGCACGTGAACGTGACCACATATCCTGTATCGAGCGGATAGCAATGGATCGCAGCGGTTTCGGAAGAGTGACCGCTACTATCGAGCTGGCCGTACGCCAGCCACTGATTCGTTCCGTCACCCGCCTCGAACGCGTTCTGCAGCACGGCGTTGAGCGCGGACTTCGCCTTCGCGCTGCACGCCGACACCGGCTCGTTCGGCACGACCGTTTTAGGCCCGACGACCATACTCAAGTCGGCGCGAGCGGGCGCGGCCGAGAACCACGAAACCAGCGCGATCGCAAGGGCAGCGGCTGCCGTTCGAGAGCAAAACGCGAAGCGCATGACGATCCTCCTCAGCCCGGGGCGTTAGACGGCCGTCGCGGCCACTCCCCCGGCACTCCAAGCTCGCCGGCGAGCCCGATTGTGACGGTCAACGAAGCGGCTCCAATTGCCGATGATGGGGAGGTGGCCACGACACCGGGCATCTCGATCTCGATCGCATGGGCGATCTCGCAATACCGCAATGTGGTTCGGACGGTCGCCAACGCCGCCAAGGGCGTCGGCGGTATCGTCAAGCTGCCGAAAGAGCCGCCGGAAGTGCTGCATTATTTGCGCTCGATCGGAATCGGGCGCAACGTCGACGTTTACGCCTAGCCGCGACCGCGTTTTGCCGGCTCGTGCCAAGCTTCCGTAAATTCCGGAGCGCCAGAAACCGAGCAAGGGCCTGCTCGCATCGGCGGCAGACCGCGAGTTGAACGACGCCGACGGCAATTCCGGCGGCAGCGCTGACGCCACGTGCGACCGGCGCGAGGAGCGCGAACGCAACCTTCCGCTCACGCTTCGCCGATCGTCTCCAGCGGAGCGGCCGCAGGCAGTGCGCCCAAGATCGGTCTTCACATCCGAGTCCCCGGCAGGCCATGCGCCCTTTGGAGCATCGCGGGCGGAGCAGGTTTACCGGATGCACAAAGGCGCTCGGCCGCGCGCCCGCGGAATGCGTGGAGCAATACCCCCGACGCCGACGAGGAGTGAGAGGCATGCCGATGACGTTTCAGCCGACGCAAACCGAGTTGCGTGACTTCCTGACGCTGACGTACAGCGAGCTCGAGGATCTCAATCTTTCCGCGAAGCAACAGCGTAAGGATCGGGCCTTGCCGCACCAACTCGAAGAGGAGCGGCTGCGGTATCTCACCGACGAAAAACGCATCAAAGCCGTTACCGTGCTCTTCAGCGACTTGGAGGGGCGGCTGCACATGCTCGACTACGACAAGAAGTTCTTGCTCA
>DATJUC010000066.1:0-34643 GCA_035502675.1 Candidatus Acidiferrales bacterium
GGCCGTTGATTGCGCGGTGCGCTATTATCTAGGGCGCTACGGCGAGTGACTGCGCCCCGCTCATTCCCCCGGTAATCGTTCGTATGACCGAGTTGCTGCTCGCGCGGTACTCGGTGATGTTATCCGTACCGGAGTTTAGGACGAAGATGTACCCGAGCTTGTTGATGTACATCGCGGTCGGTCCGCTAATTCCGGAACTGACCGTGCGCACCGCTTTCAAGCTTCCGTGCGCGTAGACCGATAGCGTGTTGTTGCCTTGGTTCAGAGCGTAGACCTGCTCCCCCTTGCCGAGCAGAACGGCGATGGGATCGCTAACGGTGGTTCCGCTGATGATCTTCGGGTTTTCCGCGTTCTTTGGCGAGTAGACCGTAATCGTGCTATTCCCACGATTGGCTACGTAGAGGTAATTCTCGTGGTCCAGCGCCATCGCCCAGGGGCCGTTCATGTCTTGAGAGATGGTCAACATCACCGACGACTGATTCTTTCCGTAGATCGTGACGGAAGCGCCGCCGTAGTCGGCGACGTAGAGGCGGTCCTTACTGTCGAACATCAATGCCACCGGATCGTTCACGCTCTGGCTGATGGTCTGGAGCAACGAGGACCGGTTCGGCGCGTAGACGGTGACGGTGTTATTGGAGTTTCCAACGTACAGCCGACCCTCGCTGTTCACCGCGACGGCCTGCGGATAGTAGACGCCGGCCGTGATAACCCGCTTGGGTTTGGTGCTGCCGGCGGGATAGACCGAAACGGTGCTGTCACCGTAGTCGGCAACGTAGAGATTGCCTTCTTTGTCAAAGGCCAACGCGCGCGGCTCGTCAACGTGTTTGGTGATCGTCGGCCGTTCGTTTCCTCCGTTCGAGGAATAAACGGTTACGGTATTGTTGCTTTCATTCGCGACGTAGATCTGGCCTTTGATGTTCACGTTGGGTTGGACGGCAACTCCGACCGCTTGCGGCAGGCTTGCCGTAGCGTTGAGGGTCGCGTTGGGGACGGCTCCTTGTCCCATCGAACACCCAACGAGTAGCGTGGTGAGTGCGTAACCTAACGCACGACGAAATGTCATAGCTGGCAGCTCCTTTTCCCCTCGGGAAGGTGAGGGCACGAGCGCATCCGCGGTTACGAGATCTTAACGTTTCCGTGGCGGGGCGTGCGGCCCCTTGCTGAGGCGCCGTCTCGCTTTCTCGCTTGCCCTGCCCTGCGAGGCCAGAAAACACGGGATACCGGCGTTTGCGAACGTCTTCGATTACGCGTAAATCGAGACGCAGGCGGGAGCACGGGTTCGCCGTCAGGAAATGCGGCGCGACGGTTGCTTCTCGAGCGGCCGGGCGTCCTTTTTTGAAAGGTTCGGGTGTCGGCATGCGTTTTCGCTTCCTCGCGGCGGCCATCGCTTTGGCAGGCCTGTTGATTCCGTTCGGTCCGGCGCAGGCGGACGATGCCGCCGCACTCCTCGCCAAGCATCGAGCCTACGCCGGCTGGCAGTTCGGCGACGGTACGTTCCGCTCGTGGCAGATCAGCGGCAGCAGCGTACGCGCGAACGGCACCGTCGAATCGCGCTGGTCGACGCTTCAAACCGGTGCGATCTTTCGCAGTGCTGCCAAATACGGGCAGTGGGGCTATACGGGGAACGTGTTCTGGCGCTCCGACGAAAACGGCTTCGTTCATCCCGATTACAGTAAAGCCCAAGCCTATCAAGTCTCGTGGACGGCGCTTTTTGCCGAAGCGACGACCGAACTCGACGGAACGCTGCGTGCCAACGAGACGGTCGACGGGGCAACCCTGCCGGTGGTCCGCGTGACGCCGCCGCACGGCGACGCCATCGACCTGGCCGTCGATCCCGCCTCGGGCGCGTACCGTCGTGCGGTCATCGACCCGGGAGGCGCGTACGAGACGACGGTCGACATCCTCGGCTACGCGGACGTCTTGCCCGGAAAGAAGATGATCGTTCGATACCGCGAGGACGGGTCTGCGAACGTGCGGGAATTGAAAATAGAACCGAACGTTGCCGTGGCTGCCGACGAGTTTCATCCCCCGGCCGCAACCGCGACCTGGACGTTCGCCAACGCCAATCCGTTTGCGATCAGCGTGAAGCCGCACGCAATCTTTCTGGACGCGACGGTGAACGGCGTGAAAGGACGGTTCATCCTGGATACCGGCGCCGACGGGATCTTTTTGGGACGCAGCTTCGCCGAGCGCGCGCACATGAGGACGATCGGGCGCTCGGAAACGTACGGGATGACCGGAGGCGAGTCGATCTCGATCGAGCGGGCCGATTCCGTCGCGATCGGCGGAAACACGCTCTCCAACGTCATCGTCTCGAGCGGCGACCTGTTCGCCGAGGAAGACGACGAGTACGTCGACGGCCTTATCGGCCAGCCGCTCTTCGGCGGGGCGGTCGTCACGTTGAACACCGGGGCGCAGACGATGTCGATTGCCGATCCGGCTTCGGCGACCGTTTCCGATTCGGCCGGGTATAAGGCGGTGGTCGATCTGAACTCGGGTCAGCCGGTCGTTCCGGTGACGATCGACGGCCGCGTGGACGCCAACGCATTACTCGACATGGGCAACGGCGGCACCGTGATCATGAGCGAAAACCTCGTGACGAAGCACAGCATTCCGATCATGGCGCGCGAGGATTCCGCATCGTTCGACGATGCCGGCGCGCGGGCCGAGTACGCGCAGTCGCACCTCATCCTCCGCGGCGTCAGCGGCGCCGAGGAGGAGGTTCGCTGCTCCACGGTGTCGTCGATCGCGCTCGGGCCGATCGTCTATCAGAATACGTTTGCCTGCGTCTCGAAGTCGATGGACGGCGACAACGTGGTGATGGGCTACGGATTCATGAAGAGCTTCGATTATGTCTTCGACTACCCCAGCGGCGTGATGTACCTCAAGCCGCATCAGCAATAGACACTGCGCCGCCGGGGCAAACAAGAGCGGAGGAACCCTTAGGGTTCCAGACCCGCATTGTTATACAGTATATCGAAGTCCAAGGCCCCCGTCGGCGCGCCCGTAAAGGTGAGCTTGAGGGATTTGAGGGGCGTTTCTTGCAGGATTGAGTCCATCACCAGTGCGATCTCGCTGCCGGTCTCGTAGTTGTTGGTGGCGCTATTGACGTAGGTTTTGCCGTTGGTCCCTACCGCCGTTACGGTAATCGTCATTCCCAGCGGATCGGGCGAACACGTGCCTCCGGAATTGAAGTTGAAGTACAGGGTGTCCGCGTCCGAAAGCCAGACCGGTTTGGTCGTCGTCAAGGAAAACGACGTTCCGGGATACGACCAGTGATAGCCGCTGGTGGCCGTGCAGCCGCCGACCGGATCGCTCGTCTGCGAGACACCCGGGCTCCCTGTGTACTTATAGTACTTGAAGTTCGTGCCGGGGTCGGAGAACGGTGGATCGATCGCCAGCGTCTTGCTCGAACCCAACGCGACGCAAGATTGCCGCCACGTGCAAACATGGAAGGCGGACAGCGGTAACCCCGCGGGATCCCAAGCTAGGACCGCGATGTCCGGGTCGGCTTTCGACCAGCCCGCCGGGAGGCTGTAAACGAATTCAGGGGACGGGTCGTTTCCCATCGACGGCTGCGGCGTGTACGTCGAATAGAGTGCGGGTCGCGTGCCGAACGCCCAATCGAAGGGATCGTCGGCTTTGATCTCGTCCTGCGCAGGCATCAGGGAAATCGAGCCGAGGTTTTTCGTCGTTTTTGGCGGGGCGGCGGGGAGATGCGTGAGCGACGCCGTGTACGGCGGCGTTTCGTCGTTCAACTGGCCGACGAGAACCGGGCCGCGGTAGACGTATTTCGAGATCGTGTTGCCGGCCGGCGCGTAGACGTAATCGGTGCAGGACTCGGGCTCCATTATGCGCTTGCCGCCCAGGGTGTGGTCGTAGGTGAACTCGGTGTAGCACGGAGCGCCCTCCGGCCTGTCCGGGAGACGCGGAACCAAAAAGTCCGTCTCGTTATACCGCAGCAAATTTTCGGCCATATCCGACACGTCGTTCGTGTACGTCACTTTGTCGACGTTGGTGCCGGTGGTAAGCGTGACGGTTTGGCGCCACGCCGGCGCCCATTGCCCGACGAACTTGTCGATCGTTTGCTGCGTGAAGATGCCCGAGTAGGGATCGGGCTCGAGCTTCTCGGAGGCTATCCGGGCCTCTACCGTCGCCAGCAACCCGGCCGACTTGAGGTCGTTGGCCGTAAAAAGGCCGGCGTCGATCATCGACATCTCGGCCTGAAACGGAAGCGTCGTTTGCGCGTCGGCCGTGACTTTGACGCCCCCGGGCTTGGTGACGTTGACGATCGCTCCGACGTCGCCGAGGTAGTAGTAGCTGCCGCCCGAGCCGAGCGCGTCTACTTCGAATGTGGCGAACTCGTTGTTCCCCACGGGCGCGTCGGGAAAGCTCACCGTTATCGAGTGAATGGCGCCTTTGGGGGCGGCCATTTTGAAGTCTCGATACGATTCTTTGTCGCTCGCATAACTCGGATAGAGGTCCGCGTAGATCTCGAGCGTCTTTATGGACGACGCCTGAGCCAAATCGCCCGCGCGAAGGGCGGGCGCGTGGCGGTGGCGACGCAGGTGCGGAAAGAAGCTCGAGAGGTCGGGAAGCAGCGAGAGCTCGGGGGCCGGACGCTGCGCCCCGGTCGCGTTAGGGAAGGCCGGTGCGCTCACCGGCAAAACGGAGGACGCACCGTTCGACCCGCCGGCGCAGCCACCGAGAACGGCCGCCGCGACGGCGATCGTTACGATGCTCCAACGATTCATAAACTCACCTCTCGCGGAGGGAGCTCCCCACCGCCAGGATACTCCGCCGAGCCGTCGTCCGCAAGTTCGCATGGCTAAAGCACACGGTCGCTTGCTTTTGGAGCCGGCACCCCATTCGTGGTATCAGGGTATGGAAGTACGCAAGAACGATTTGGAAAGGAACGGCAGTGGCCGAAACCTCGAACACGGACCGATTGCGCCGCCGCCGCCCGACCAGCCACGAGCGCGAATCGGGCCGGCCGTGGGACGAATCGTATAGCGACGGCCCCGCGCCTTGGGATATCGGGCGGCCACAACCTGCGATCGCAGAATTAATTGTTGAGGGCGTCTTCGCCGGCGACGTGCTGGATGCGGGCTGCGGCACCGGCGAACACGCGCTGGCGATCGCTTCGGCCGGGGGGCACGTGCTCGGCGTCGACGTCGCGGAAACGGCGCTCGCCATGGCTCGAGCAAAAGCCGTCGAGCGCGACCTCGACGTGGAGTTCGCCGCCGCCGATGCACTCGAGCTGCACGATTTGGACCGCGCGTTCGACACGGTGCTGGACTGCGGACTCTTTCACACCTTCGATGCGCAGGAGCGTCCGCGATACGTCGGGAGCCTCGCTTCGGTAACCAAACAAGGCGGCAGGCTCCACGTGCTCTGCTTCAGCGACGAAGGCGAAAATCTCGGGCCGCATCCCGTCAGCCGAAACGCGTTGGAGGCGGCGTTCAGCGCGGATCGCGGTTGGCGCGTGGTGACGATCGAAGCGAGCGAAATCCAAACGCGGTTTCGCGCCGAAGGCCTGCCGGCTTGGCGCGCGGCCATCGTGCGGCTGTGACGCCTTTTGTGGTCCGAAAGACCTAAGTCATTATTGGCAAGGTGCGACCAACGGCTCTAACCATGCTTGCTCGAGCGGACGTACGCTCGCCGTGTGAGCTTGCGAGTGCTGGTGCTGGCCGGCCTGATCGGTTTGAGCGGCTGCAGCGCGGCGACGCTTCCGCCTGGCCTTGCAGCCAACGCTTCGTCGGGGCCGGCCGCGCTTGAAAAGTCACCCGGTACGGGCATGACGGCCGGCAACTACATCAAGCACGTGGTTCTCATCATCCAAGAAAATCGCAGCTTCGACAATTTGTTCGCCGGCTTTCCCGGGGCCGAATCGCAGCTGTCTGGATACATGCACACCGGCCAGCTCGTCAACTTACAGCCGCTGCCGTTCGAGCAGCTGTACATCGATCATTACTACGAGGACGCCAGAACCGACTACGACGGCGGCAAGATGGACGGGTTCGATCTCAATCCGTCGCTGCACGGTCCGGTCGGAGCCCTCGCCTATTCGTACGTTCAACGATCCCAGGTCCGGCCGTACTGGTATTTCGCGAAGCACTACGTTCTGGCCGATCACATGTTCCCGACGATGATGGGTCCGAGCTTTACCGCGCACTTGACGCTCATCGCAGGCACGGCGGACTTGAACCCCGCCCTGAGCGAGGTCGACGTCCCCAAGGCTCTCCCTTGGGGTTGCGACGCGCCGCCCGGCACGACCACCGATACCCTCAGCTCGGCCGGCGTCGAGACGAGCGCGGTTTCGCAACCGCCGTGTTTCGACCAATTCAATACGATGGCGGACACGCTCGACGCCGCGCACGTGACGTGGAAGTATTACGCGCCGCCCCTGGACGTGAGCGGCGGCGCAACTTGGACGTCGTTCGATGCGATCCAAAGCGTGCGGTACGGCCCGGATTGGTCGACGAAGATCGTCGTTCCGTCGACGGAGATTTTTAAAGACGTCGCCAAAGGCCGTTTGCCGAAAGTAACGTGGATAATTCCGGACGCGCTGTGGTCGGATCATCCCGACGACGGTACGCCCTACGGCCCTTCGTGGGTTGGCGACATCGTCAACGCGATCGGGACGTCGAAGTTATGGAAATCCACGGCGATCGTCGTGGTCTGGGACGACTGGGGCGGATGGTACGACGATTTGCCGCCGCCGCAGCTGGATTTCCGCGGACTGGGTCTCCGCGTCCCGTGCCTGATCATCTCGCCCTACGTTAGGGCGCACGTGTCGCACACGCAATACGAGTTCGGCAGCATCCTGCATTTCATGGAGGACGTCTTCTCGCTGCCGTCGCTTGGCTCGGTGGCGGACGGTTACACCGACGCGCGTGCCGCCAGTCTCGTCGACACCTTCGACTTTACGATCAAGCCTCGGCCATACCAAAGCGTGACCACGCAGTACCCGGCGTCCTGGTTTCTCCAGCAGCAGCCGTCTTACAAACCGGTCGACGACGAATAGCCGGTAGAATGCCGGCATCAGGGCGCCACGGCACGCTTAAACCACCCTGTGGATTTGGGGTGCGAGGCTAGTCCGAATGTCCTAGCGGTTACGCAGCCCTTGCCGGGTACATGTTCAAGGTGTTCGGCGCGGCGGTTGGTCTCTGGATTCGCAGCGCGGCGCTGCTAACCGCCGCCGCGACGATCGCGGCATGCGGCAAAAAGCCCGCGCCCGCACCCAGCCCGCTTCCTTCCGTTTCGGTCGTTACCGCACAAACGGGCACGATCCGTCCACAACTGCAGGTGGCGGGCGTCGTCGCGCCTTACCGCGAGATCGGCATTGCCGCGGACCTAACCGAGCCGATCGAAAGCGTGAGCGTGCAAGAAGGCGACCGCGTGCACGCCGGTCAGGTGCTCGCGACGCTGCTCACCGACGACCTCGCGGCGCAACTCGCCTCGGCCGAACAGGTCGCCGACGAGGACGTCGCGCGCTACGAACAGACGGCATATCAAGTCAACGCGGTGACGATCGAGAACCGCGCCGCGGTTCGTTCGGCTCAAGCCACCTTGAGACAGGCACAAGCCAATCTGTCGGGGGCGTGGGCGGACTTTCAGCGCTACGCCAACTTGGCGGCGAAAGGCTATCTGTCCCAAGAGACGCTCGACCAGCAGCGGACCACCGTGGAAAGCGATCGCGATGCCGTCGCGTCGGCGCGCGCGGCGCTCTATCAGGCCGTCGCCAACGAACAGGCCAGTGGGAACGGGGTCAATGCCGGCGCACAGCAACAGGAGTTGCAAGCTGCCCGGGCCGCCGCGCAGGCGGCGCAGCTCACGGTCGCGCAGCTCAAGAACGAGATCGCGCGCGCTACGATCGTCGCTCCGGTCGGCGGAGTCGTCGAGTCCGTCAACGCCAATCCCGGCGAGTACCCCACGCAGCGCCAGTTGTTCACCATCGATCAGATCGCGAGCGTCTACGCGGTGCTACCTTCGTCGTCGGCGCAGGCCGTCGAGATCCACCGTGGCGCTACGGCGACCGTTACCGTCAACGGGAGCACGCGTAAGGACTTCGGTATCGTTACGGCCGTCCTCGACGAGATCCAACCCGGCACCACGAACTTTACGGTGAAAGTGCTGGTCTCCAACGCCGACTATCATTTGCACGCGGGCATGCCGGTGACCGGGTACGTGAACGAGCCACCGCTGAACGGTGTCGTCGTTCCGGTCACGGCTTTCGTCGACGACACGCGGCAAAGCGTCTACGCGGTCGACGACCGCGGCGTGGTGAGCACGCACTCGGTTAAGGAGATCAACGACGACGGGACGAACGCCGTCGTGACCGGCCTTCCGCCGGGTTCCCACGTTATCAAAGATGTGGAGCAGTCGAGCGTCGGGAACGGCGACCGAGTCGCTCTCGCACCCTAGCCGTGCAGCTCACCCGCGTCTTCCTCAAGCGCCCGACGCTGGTGCTCGTACTCATTACGCTCACCATTTTGGCCGCCGTCATGGCGCTGCGCACGCTGGTCGTTCAGGAACAGCCGAGCAACGGTTTACCGGCCGTCAGCGTCAACGTGGCCTATTCGGGTGCGTCGACCACGGATTTGCAGACCGAGGTTGCGCAGCCGATCGAGGACCAACTGGCCGGCACGCCTTATCTCGATCACATCGACACGACGATCGAGAGCGGAAACGTCCAAATCACCGCGACGTTTACGACGCAGTCGACCGACACCGAGAACATCGCCAACGTGGAGCGCGCGCTGCAGCAAGCAGAGCGCGAGCTGCCCTCGACGATCACGCCGCCGACGATGCGCGTCGCCGACCCGAGCGAGCCGGTCGTCGTCACGCTCGCGCTCACCTCGAAGAAGTATTCCTCGTCCGCGCTGGCTGCGATGGCCAACTACTCCATCGTCCCGGTGATGGAGCAGATCGCCGGCGTCTCCAACGTCAACGTCGCCGGGACGACGCAGCCGGCCTTCATGGTGATGGTCGACCCTGCCGTTCTGGCCGCGGACAACCTTACGATTAGCGACGTCGTCAATTCGATCTCGCCGAACAACATTCGGGCTCCGGGCGGCATCGTGTATCAGCCGGGTCGCGAAACGCAGCTCGACGTGCGCGGCGACCTGCCGGATCCCCAAGCGGTCGCAGACCTGCCGATTCACGTCGCCTACACGCCCTCGTCCACCGGCGGCTCTACGAGCACAACCTCGGGCGCGCCCTCGTCGACGACGGGTGGACCGTCGACGGGTTCGTCTGCGGCGAATGCCGGAACGGCAGGATCGAACTCCAGCGCGCCGCCGGCGACGGCCGCCGGCAACGCGGCGAGTTCGGCGATGCCCGCTATGCCGACGATGCCGCCGTTGCCCAACCTGAGCGGCCTCGCGGCGTCACCGCAACCCTCGCCGACCGGCGGCTACGGCACGGCCGGAGGCAGCAGCGCAGCATCGGCGACCGCGAACGCACCATCGACGACCGCGAACGCACCGTCGACGACCGCGAACGCACCATCGACGACCGCGAACGCAGCGTCGACGACCTCGAACGCACCGGCGACGGTAACCACGGGAGCGGCCGGCTTAGGCCAATCCGCAACGGCCGCAGCATCCGGCATGGGCGGCTATGCCACGTCGGCAGGAACCCAGGTTGCAGCCGTTCCGGCGACCACGAACGTGACCAGCCTTCAGGGAGCGCAATCGCTGCCGGTCGATCAGCCGATTCAGCCCCAGGTGCTCAACTCCAACGGCGCCCTGACCTCGAACGCCGCATCTTCGGAGGCGGTCCAGCCCTCGGCGAGCTCCAGCGCCTTCGGCAGCGGCAGCGGAACGTCGACCTCACCGTTTGTCGGCTCGCTGGAGCCGTGGTCGGTTCCCAGCGCCGACAAACGTATTTCCGACGTCGCGCGGGTTCTCGATTCGACGGTCGTGCAACGCATCTTCACCAGCGACAACGGCCAGCCCGGCGTTGCATTGTTCGTGCAAAAAGAAGCGCAAGCCAGCGAAGTCACGGTCTCGAACGACGTCGTGAAGATGCTTCCCGCGCTGGAACGCCAGTTTCCCGACGTTCATTTTGCGGTCGCGCACCTGCAGTCGACCTACACCGAGCAGCAAGTGCAAGGCGTCGAGCATACGCTGATCGAGGCGATCGTGCTGACGGCGGTCGTCATGCTGTTCTTTTTGGGGTCGTGGCGCAACGCCATCGTCGTCATGATCGCGATTCCGACCTCGTTGGGCGTGACGCTGTTCGTCATGAAGATGCTGAACTTGACGCTCGACACGGTGTCGCTCATGGCGATGACGCTGGTGATCGGGATTCTCGTGGACGATTCTACCGTCGTGCTCGAGAACATCGAGCGCCACCGAAGCCTAGGCGAAGAGCCGGCCGACGCCGCCCTCAACGGGCGCAGCGAGATCGGCATGGCCGCGATCGTCATCACGATGGTCGACGTAGTCGTCTTCCTTCCGATCGCTTTCGTCTCCGGGCAGGTCGGACAATATCTGAACGAATTTGCGATCGTGATCACCGTCGCGACCCTGACGTCGCTGTTCGTGTCGTTCACGATTACGCCCACGCTGGCCGGCATCTGGTCGCTGTATTCGACGTGGAAGCCGTGGCGGGCCGTGGTGTGGTTCGACGAGCGGTTCGATCGGCTCCGGCACACCTACACCAAGGTTTGGCTGCCCGCAGCCTTGGAGCGCCCTTGGCCGATCGTGATCGGCGCCGCGGTCGCTTGCGCGCTCGCGATCTTGTTGATCCCCACGGGACTCATTGGAGAAGAATTCATTCCGGCCGGCGACCAGGGCGTGATCTACACTCAGGTGACGCTGCCGCCGGGTCATCCGCTGAGCGAGACGTCGCAGTTGATGAGCCGCCTGGAACGCGTCGTGAAAAGCGTCGTTACGCCGCACGACCTGGAATACGAAACGACGATCGCGGGCGCGTTCAGTGCGGCTTTCGGCGGTTTCGTCCAAGAAGGCAACGCCGGCCAGATCTCGATCTTTCTCAACCAGGACCGCAAAACGTCGACCGACAGCTACGTGTCGACCCTGCAGCAGAAGCTTTCGCGGGCAGCGCCGGACGCACTGATCTCCGTCACCGCCGCACGCCAACAGGGCGGCGGGAATCAGCAACAGATCGACGAGGAGGTCTCGACTGCGAACCACTCCGACCCGACGCCGTACGCGGCTAAGATCTATCAGGTGATGCTGCACACGAAGGGCGCGACCGGCGTGCAAAACAGCGCGGCCAATGCGGCACCGCAAGAAGAGATCGAGTTCAACCGTCCGGCTCTGCAGGCACTGGACGTAAGTACCGGCACCGCCGCGGACGCGGTGCAAGCGGCGTTCGGCGGCTACGTCGCATCGCAGATCGAGACGAACACGGCCGGACTGACGGACATCGAGGTGATCTACGATCGCTCGGACCAGACCTCGCTGGCCGACGTGATGAACGTCCCGGTGCGCTCGGAGAGCGGCGGGATCGTGCGCCTGAGCGACGTGGCGAGCATGAAGTATCAGCCGGCGCCGCTGATCGTGACGCGTGAAAACCGCGCGCAAGTGATCCACGTGACTTCGAACGTCGCTTCGGGTGCGACGCTTTCGGGCGTGACCAATGCGTTCCTGAAGGGGGTGCGAAACCTGCATCTGCCGCAGTTCGTCACGGTTCGGCCGGCGGCACAGGGGCAGCAGGACTTGATGCATCAGGCGATGATGACGCTGGGCGGAACGCTGGTCGTCTCGATCGTCCTCGTGTTCTTGATGATCGTCGCGCTCTACGATAGCGTGCGCACGCCGTTCGTGACGCTGTTTGCAATTCCGCTGGCAACCATCGGCTCGTTGGGCGCGCTCTGGATCACGCGGCAAACGTTGAATCTGTTCTCGCTGATCGGCATCGTGCTGCTGGTGGGCCTCGTCACCAAAAACGGCATCCTCTTGGTCGACTATGCGGATACGGTGCGCTTGCGCGGCAAGTCGAAAGATGAAGGGATCCGCGAGGCCGCCGTCACCCGTTTTCGGCCGATCGTGATGACGACCATCGCCATGGTGGCCGGAATGCTTCCTCTTGCGATGGGGCTGGAGCCCGGCGGCCAGACGCGTGCGTCGCTGGCCATCGTGGTCATCGGCGGCCTCTTGAGCTCGCTCGGACTTACGCTGTTTATCGTGCCGATCATGTACCGGTGGATCGCACCGGAGAAAATGCGCGAAGAAATCAAGTTTGCCGACGAGCGCCGACGGCACCGAGGTACGGTTCCGGGCAAGAGCGCGCCGGCGCCATCCTCCAGCACGAAATAACGTCTATGCCGGGCGGTAAGCGAACCGGCCCGTGACGCGTATGACCGGGACCTTTGGCCTTACCTTGCATTCCTGGAAGCCTTTCCGCGCACGTTCGTGCTATAGTGGTGGAACGAAAAGCGCCGGCTCGAGCCAAGCTCCCGAGCCCCTCGTTTACTAATGCTCACCGACGGCCGGGTGTGCGTACGATGCGCTGCAACGCCGGGTTTTTAGACGCCCGTCTTCCTCGAAGTCGACTCGTGATTTCCGCGTTGTTAGTTCGAAAGGACCGTCGCATGAAACGCCGCCTGTGGTTGACAATTGGGCTGCCCGTCATTGGAACGTTCGTCGTGGGGATGGCGGCATGTTCGGGTGTGGGAGCCCCTCCCACGAGTCCGGGCGCAATGTCGAACGCGAGGGTCGACGCCGGCTCCGCGCTGGGCGAAACGTCGTCCGGGCTGCTCCTCCGGGCGCCGGGACCCTATAACGGGGTGAAACCTCCGTTTAAGGCCGGCGAAACCGTCACGTACGCCTGGACTCGCAGTTCGACCGTTACGAAGTGGCTCGGGCCGACCGCGTCTCCAAGCACCGGTCCGGCGGCCACGGCCAGTGCCACGATTACCGATACGTACTCGGTCGATACGAAGACGGGTGTCTACACCGACGTGGTCGACCAGAAATCTTCCGACGGAGCTACGTCGACGCAAACGATGCTTTTTGGATTCGTCAAATCCGGAGCGCTCATCAAACAGGTGGGGTATTATACCAATCTCGTTGACACCTTGGGCGGAGGGACCGGCTCGTACGACTCATTAACGACGTATCCGGTGGGAGCGACGACGTTCGTCTTCCCGCCTAAGACCGGATCCAAATGGAGCGGAACTGCCGATAGCATCGTCAGCTACTCCGAGGCCGAGACGGGAGAGTATACCGAAAATGCGAGCAGCACGAACGGCGCGGACGGCTCTTACACCGGCCAAGATCAATATTCGAGCGCTGCCTCCGGCGGCGGATTCGCCGAGCAGGATACGTTCAATTTCGCCGCTCCGGCGAAATACGTACTATCCGTTCCTAGTTATATGGTGAACCCGGAAACGTGGACGTTCGGTGCGGTCAAGAACAAGAACGTTCCGGTGACAACCTCCGGAACGGCGCCGCTGCCTTATCCGACCGGAACGACTCAGGTTCCCGACTGGTACCCGGGCGGCGGCGCGCTTCCCAAGCCGTCGGCCGTCGACAACTACGAGGTCACCGGAAGCAAAAAGATGCCTTCGATGTGCGGTGCCCTGTCGGGCAAGACCGCAACCGGCGTGACGGAAACGTTCTGGAATCTCGATCCGATCTTCGGGTCGTACAACAAGGGCACTCTCGACTATTATCTCGACGGCACGAGTACGACCGAATGCATCGTGTACGTTACTCAGCAATGGATGTATGCGAACGGTAATAGCTGGGAAAGCCTAGGTGCTTGGGGTGGTCCTTGGTTTGAGCTCAACTACGCGTCGTCGCAGGTTCTGACCAAAAAAACGCTCGCGAAACGTGCGTCCGCTCGCGCTCTGGCTGCGATGCCGGTCGTTCCTCGTCCGATGGCGGACTTCGGTAGGCCCGGAACTCCCAGCCGCTTCCTCGTAAAGCCCTGGCCGAAGTAACTCGCGAACCTGGGAGGGCGAACTCGCGGCTGCGCGTCATTCGTCGTCGACCGGCTTGCCGGAGGGCCGCTGCCGTTCGAAAAAGTCAAGGCCGTACGGCGCTGCGATCGGTACGAACGCGCGCGGCGGCTGCGCGAAG
Organism: Candidatus Acidiferrales bacterium; assembly: GCA_035502675.1. Taxonomy (GTDB): domain Bacteria; phylum Vulcanimicrobiota; class Vulcanimicrobiia; order Vulcanimicrobiales; family Vulcanimicrobiaceae; genus DATJUC01. Next base: position 14,061 of record DATJUC010000066.1, read on the forward strand.
TCGAAGAAGTCGCTGAGGAAGTCGCTGGAGCGCACGTCGGTGGTGCCGAGTTGCGGTAAGTTCCAGTTGTCCTCGATGAAGCGAACGATGCTGCCGAACTCGTACTGCTCGTGCGAGACGTAGCCTTTCTTGGCATACGGCGAGACCACGATCGCCGGTACGCGAAAACCCAGACCGCCGGAAGCGTACGGTTTGGGCGGAACGACGTGATCGTACCAGCCGCCCCAGTCGTCCCACACGATGACGATGGCGGTGGTGTTCCACGCCTTGCTCTCGCCGACGGCATCGACGACTTGCGCGACCCACGACGGCCCCGTTCCCGAATGGTTGCCGGGATGGTCGGAGTTCGCGTAATCGGGAATCACCCACGAGACGTCCGGCAGCGTGCCGTCCTTGATGTCGTCGAATACCAGCGTTTCCGGCCAAGCCACGTTTTTGCCCCACTCTGGGCCGTGGCGGACGGCCGCGATGGCGTCGAACGCGCTCCACATCGCGCCGCCCAAATCGTTGCCGGCCGGCGTGTAATACCGCCACGATACTCCGGCAGCGTCGAGCGAGTCGCGCAGCGTGCGGTAGGACAGGCACGGAAACGGCCCCTGATTGGGCAGCTCCAGGCCGGTCTTGGTGACCAGCGAGGTTACCGTGCCGGGGGGCGCGTCGCACCCCCATGGCAAGGCCGTCGGAAAATCGATCAGGCTATGCGTCGCATCGACCTGAGTACCGGCGGCGATGAGATCCTGATGCGCGGTGAAGCTGCCGCTGCCTTGGGTTTGGAAAAAGTGATCGGCGAGCACGTACTGCCGCGCGAGAGCCCAGTAGGGAGCGATTTGCGACGGATTCACGTATTGATAGACGTAGCTGCCGGGGACGTTGCCGATCGGCACGCCGGCAAACCCGTCCATTTTTCCGCCGTCGAGATCGCGCAAGAAATATTGATGGCCGTTGTTCGGTGCGACGCTCCCGCCAAGGTCGGCTTCGTGGAGCGGAATCGTGCCGTGCCGCGTTTTCCCTTTGGTTGCGCCGTCGGCGCCGGGGAACGTCGCAAAAAGATTATCGAACGTGCGGTTTTCCTGCACGATGACGACGATGTGCTTGAAGTGCTTTCCCTGTACGGCCGGCTGAAGCGGCGGAAGCCCGGAACTGCCAAATCCACCGACGCTGCCCTTACACCCGGCAATGGAAACAGCGAAAAAGAGCGTGCCGGCGATTACCAGCTTTTTCAAGGGCGGAGCATCTCCATTGCGCTTTACCGGGTTCGCGGCGGATTCCGAACGCCCCAGCCTGGAGGTTGCTCGGTGCGACGATCAGATTCTCGCCGGGATTCGAGAGCTCGAGAGCTCGACGACCGAGTTTGCCGCACGATTGAAACGGCGCCGCGAAGTGGGTTCGCTTTGACTACCGTTCCTTAGGAAACGTATTCGGGGCCAGCGCGTCGGCGAGCTCCTCGAGCACGTTACCGGCGGGAAGCGCGTATTTGGCGTCCCCCTTGCCGTCGTAGGCGCCGGGCGCGTTGGTGACTTCGAGCGAGATGGTCAGCTTTTGCGAAGGCAGATATGCGGTCGCTCCGGAGGCGCCGGCGAAGCCCAGCGTCTGCGAGATCCAAGGCCCGAGCAAGAAAACCCCGAGACCGTAGCTGAAAGCGCTCGTCTGCGGAATGCAGGCGGCGCAGCCGGGAACCGGATGGCTGAAGCCGACGAGGTGCGGCACGATTTGTGCCTGCGAGGAGCTCGGCGAGAGCAGCTTACCCGAGCCTACCGCTTCGATGCTGACGCTCAAATCGGTGACGTCGGTAATCTCGACGGCGCCTTCGATCGTCGTCCAGGACGGATTCCAAAACGTCGACTCCTCGGAAAACGAGATGCCGGGCTTGATGCCGAGCGTCGAGCGCCGCTCCGAATCGAAAACGTGCAACACCGGCGCGGGAATCTCGGGCGTCGTGTAGGCGCGCGTGTTCTTCAATCCCATCGGGTCGAGCACGTATTTTTGCAGCGCGCCGGCCAGCGGCATGCCCGCAATTTTGGCGAGCACCATTCCGAGGATCACGTAGTTGGTGTGGCAATAGCCCCAGTTGGTGCCGGGCGCAAACATCGGCTTCCCCGACATTCCGATCTGCAGCAGCTCCTGCGGCGACCACTGGCGGAACGGGTCGAGGGCCGTCCCTTGCAGCGTGGCCGGCTGGTAAACGTAATCGGGATAGCCGGACGTCATGTTGGCCAGATTCTTCAGCGTGACCTTATCGGCGTTCGGAAGGCTGGGAAAGTACGTGGAGAGCTTCGTATCGAGCGTCGTCTTCTTTTGGTCGACGAGCTCGAGCAGCAGCGTCGCCATGTAGGTGAACGCCAGCGCGCCGTTACGGAAATGCATGTCCGGCGACGGCGCGACGCCGGTCATGGATTCGCCGTACGTTCCGTTATAGACGGTCGCTCCGTTGGAGCGAATCTGTACGATCGCGCCCTTCAAGGAGTACGTCGTCATCGCGCGATTCATGACCGCGTCGACCGTGGCGGAGACCGGTTCGCCGGCAGCGGCGCCGGCTGCCGGAGTAAAAGCCGGACTAGCGACCGCGATCGCTAGCCCGACGCGAAAAAGACGACGCCCCAGATTCATACGCACGATCCAGACCTCCGAGCTTGCCCGCTGGGGCGGGCGTTCGGGAGGGTCGAGGCTTCACCTGTGAACGGGCGCAATCACGGCGTAACCTCGGCGAGTTGCGTCCCGAGCGACCCTACCCAGACCTCAGCGGTCGAGCATCCGGACGGCGTCGTGGCGATCGAGAAGGGCTGAAACGACAGCGCGATTTCCATGAAGTGACCGTGCTTGTCGAGACGTCCGACCTTGCTCGCGTTGAATTCGGTGAACCAGATCGAGCCGTCGGAGGCGGCGGCAATCCCGTACGGCCCGGCGTTCGGGGTGGGAATCTTATATTCCGAGACTTTGCCGGCGGCGTCGATCGTGCCGATGGCGTCGTTGGTGAAATCCGTGAACCACACGGCGTTCGCCGTCGCGGTCATGCGGATTCCGACGTCGGAGGTCGTATAGGTCTTCAAGAGCGAGCCGGACGGGCTGAATTCGAAGAACGCCGAGCCGTTGGGAGTCTGCGAGTACTGCGGATACGTACGCGTCATCGCCCACACGTTCTTGCCCGGCCCATTTGCCAGGAAGAGCATGTCGCACGGGCTGGTTCCCGTCGATCGACACGTTGCCGGCAGTTTTGCCGGGGAAACGTTGGGCTGGACGCCGCCCCCGCCGAGCCAGATGGACCCGTTACCGGCACGGACGATCGAAACGATCTCGCCCACCGGTTTCAGGTTGTGGTTGTAAGGATGCGGCGGGCTCGTGGCTTTTCCGCCGTCGCCGCCCCATTGCAGTTTGCCGAACGGGATAAAGGAAAAGTCTTCGGCGTAGTCGCTCGACCACACGACCGACGGAAAGTCGGCCGCGTCGATCGCGGCGACGTTCCCCCACGAACAGTACTTGTCCGGTATCGGGAGGCCGTCGCACGTAATCCCGGAGGCCGAGTGGCCGAAATACGGGCCGTGCGGATTCGTGAACGTGAACGTGCCGCCGTTATAACGGTAGAGTCCGGGGGCAATCGACGAGCAGCTTCCCGAGGAAACCGGTTGCACGTAGAGACAGAAACCGGGAACGATGGTCCCGACGCTGCCGAAATACACCGAGCCGTCGGCCCCAACCGAAAGCACTTGCGTGTCCGCCGGCGTCGTGATCGTCGTTACCTGCCGCGAGCTTCGGGTGGCCGCCGGCCTCGCGGCGGCACTCGGCGCCATCGCGGAGCCGGTCTGAGGAGCGGCGGGCGTCACGTTCCCCGATCCCCCGCTGCACGCACTCAAGATGGCGATCGAACCTGCGCCAACGAGTGCCAAACACAACCAACGGCGTTCGCTCAAGCGTACGCCGGTAGGAAAGACGCCGATCTCCATGTCACACCTCCTGCGGAGAATAATGTCACCGGCGGGCGCGCGGCGTCGTAAGTCTGCCAGGGAACCGGCGGAGGGACGGCCGGTGCATGTGAACCTGCGCTTGCTCGCGCCGCCGGCCCACGGGAAACGTCTGCTTGCTGCCGAATTGTCCCCGGCACAGTCAATGCCTGCCAAGGTCTTAGAACCGAGGTGTACGTCATGCAATTCGATCTCTGGAAACATTTTGGACGGCTCGCGGCCTGTCTCGTTGCCGGCAGCGCCCTCGCAGCGTGCGGCAGCGCTTCCGGAGCCCCGGGCATCCCGCAAAATGAAATCGCGCCTCCGGCGGCCGAACGGGCGATGACGCGCCCGGCGACGTTCGATGCCTGGCGGAGGTCGATGATTCGGACGGCGTTTCCGGGCCGAGGGTGCTTCAAGGCCTCGTATCCGTCGCTCGCGTGGTCTCGGATCCAGTGCACGGTGCCCCCGCCCGACGTTCCGTCGCGGCAACAGATCGGCGTGAACAAGGTCGGCAACGGTTACGATTACGGTACGGACGTGGCACCGAGCTACATATCGACCGCGGTCGGATCTTTTCCGGCGGTCAGCGGCGTGAAGCGCATCAAAACGATCGGCTCGACCGGGAGTTTTTCCGGCAACGACAGTTACAGCCTTCAGCTCAACTCGAATCACTTTACGACGAAGGCCTGCAAGCATCTGAAGCATTGCGTCGGATGGCAGCAGTTTCTGTTTGCGAATCCGACCGGCTCGAACACCAGCTACGTGTACGTGCAGTACTGGCTGCTGCCGGCGCCCGGAACGTCGTTGAGCAAGTGCCCGCCCAACGCCGGCTGGAAGTTCGTCCAGAACGCCGGCTGCTATCAAAACGGCCAGCAGTACGCCGACGTTCCGAATCAATCGGTGTCGAAACTCGACTCGATCTCGCTCACCGGGATTGCCGATCCGAGCGGAGATAAGGTCGAGCTCGCGAGCGGCGGCGACATGTACGGGACGACGCTGCAAAACGCACCGATCACCGACTTGGGAAAAGGCTGGCAGGGCGCGGAGTTCAACATCTTCGGCGATCTCGACGATAGCGAGGTTCAGTTCAATCGGGGATCGACGGTTTCGGTGAGCATCGAGACCGAGACGGGCAGCTCGGATGCGCCGGCCTGCGCGGCCAACGCGGGTACGACCGGTGAGACGAACAGTCTCACGCTGGTGAGTGCGCCGGCGAAACCGAGCGAGTTGGAGTTCCCGTCGGTTCTCTTTACCGAAAGCAACGCCAAGGGCCGTGGGAAAGCCTCGTGCGACGCGCTCAAGGGCTCGGGTACGTAGCGGCGTTTGAACGGCCGCGCCGGCGGCAAAGAAGGTCACCTGAGGATGTCGAGCCGACGGCCCGCCGGCGGCTTGGCATTTCGTAAGGAGAGCCGATGAAAGCATTCGCACTTCATGCCGCCGTGCTCGGGTGGGCGCTATCGCTGGTCGCCTGTTCCGGCGGCAGCAGCGTTCCGTCGAGCGGCGCGACCTCACTCGGGATGACGGCCGCGAAAGCGGCCTTTGCGATCGCCAGCACCACCTTCAAGAACGGAAAGATGGTGCCGCTGACGATGGTTTACAAAGGCAACGGCTGCAAAGGCGGCGACACGTCGCCCGAGCTGCAGTGGACCGGTGCGCCGAAAAAGACGAAGAGCTTTGCCATTTTGATGTTGGACACCACGGCGATTTTCTGGCACTGGGGCATGTACGACATTGCCGGAAACGCGACGACGCTGCCGACCAACGCCGGCACGGCATCGAGCAAGTACGGCAACGAGGTTCTCAACGATTGGTCCGTTTACTACGGGAAGAAGAATCGGGGTTACGGCGGCCCGTGCCCGCCTCCGGGCCGAGCGCACCACTACGTCATTACGCTCTACGCCCTCGACACGACGTTGACGCTGCCGCGCTCCGCGCACGTGGAGAATCTCGACCTGGCCATCCGCGGACACGTCCTAGGAAGCGCGGCGATCGTCGGGCTGTACAAAACGTAGGCGGTGCGGCCGGCGGGCGTCAGGGGCCCAACTGCGTTAAAAAGCGATCGAGGGCGTCGTAGAACGGCTGCGGCCGATCGAGCATCGCGAAGTGACGGGCCGGAGCAATGGGGACCAGCTGAAGCGTCGCAAGCCCGGGCATCAAGGCGCGGTAGAACGCGAGCGCTTGGTCTTGAGAATAGCCGAGTTGCCGTCCGGTTTCGGGATCGAACGGCATGATTTCCAACACCGGAATGGTGATGCGCGCGAGCTGCGGGCGCAGGTCCTCGCCGAGGTCGGCCGCGACCCAACCCGCGACCGCCTTGGGGTCGCTGGCCGCTTCCAGCTTCGCAGCCGCGGCCGCAATGGCCGGGTCGCGGGTCCCGACCGTTTGCATGAAGTGGAGTTCGTAGGCCGCAAATGCGGCCGGGGTCTGGGAGGCGATCGATGCCGCCGTGCTTTGCGCGGTCGCTTCGCGCCGGATCGGCGTCAGCGAGGCAACCGGTGGGAAGATCGGCAATCCGTCGACCGCGACCACGGCACGCAGCCGTTCCGGATGCTGCTCGGCCAGATACAGCGCCAGCGTGCCGCCCAAGCTGTGTCCGACGACCACCGGGCGATCGATCGCGCGGTCGTGCAGCAGATCCCAAAAATCGGTTGCGAACGCGTCGAAGGTTTGCGGTAACGATCCGGCGGGGCGGCCGTCGAAGCCGGCGATCGTCAGCGCGTAGATCGTATACGACGGCGCGAACCGTGCGATGGTCCCGTACCATTCCCACGGGCCGGAACCGAGTCCGGGGATGAGAACGATGCTTTGCGAACCGCTGCCGTAGCGCTCGACGTGCAGCATACCTTGGTCGAAGGTGGCATTGGGCGCGAGCTGCGGCGTCAACACGGCCGGAGTAGCGGCGCGCGCGGCCACAGGCGCAAGAAACAGCAGCGCCGCCGCGAGCGGCGCGAGTCGATGGAACGTCATACTGGCTCCTTATTTAGAATTCGGAATCGGGATCGAAGACCTCGTCGACGCGTTTCTCGAACACTTTTCCGATCTTGAATGCAAGCGGTAAGCTGGGCGCATACCTTCCGTTCTCGAGCGCGACGACGGTTTGCCGCGCGACGCCAAGCCGGTCGGCGAGCTCGGCTTGCGACCAATCGCGCTCGGCGCGAAGGACTTTCAACCGGTTCTTCATCGATAGCGGCGCGACATGAAGATTCGGGCCAGCGCCCACGACCCCATCAAGACGCACCACGTCCACCAGGCCGACGGGCGCGGAAAGCCGACCGTCTCGAGAAACCCGTAGGTGACCGAAAAGAGCGCCGTTACGCCGCCGCCGATGGCCAGCGAGTCGGTCGCCATGCGGCGTTCGAATTCGTCGGTATCCCGCAGGTACGCGACGATTATGGGGATCAACGCGATCACCGGGACGACGGGCAGCAGATACAGGACGACGCGCACGGCTCCGGCCGGGTGGAAGTGCCTGTCGAGGAAGACGCCGGCGAACAGCAACGCCACGTAGGCAACGATCGCGACCGTAAACGAGGTCAGATAGTGCCGCCGCGCTGCGTAGGTCGGGTTGTCCTGTTTCATTGACTAAATGTAATTTATAAGTGACATTTTGTCAAGCATGGACGACATTATATACTCGACACACCAACGGGGTATCAGGGGAAATTTAACCTGGTGTTCGCTATTAAAGCGAACAGCTCGGCGGATATACTGCGTATATACTCATGGACGAATTTTAAGGAGTGAGATTGTGACGACAGTCCTGGACCGCTGGGGGAATAGCCTGGGCGTTCGGCTCCCCAAAGGGGTGGCTGACGCCGCTGGGCTCCGCGAGGGGGACCGTGTTTTCATTGAGGTTGAGCACGGCAGTGTTGTCATTCGCCACGCCAAGCCAAAGTATACGCTTGAGCAGTTGTTGGACGGCTTGACGCCGGATGTGCTCCATGGCGAGGTCGTGAGCGGCGTGCCGGTCGGCGCAGAAGATGTCTGGTAGTTGCCTTACGTTCCTGACCGTGGCGACATAATCTATATAGATTTTTCGCCACAGGCTGGCCACGAGCAGGCCAATCGTCGGCCCGCGCTTGTCTTGAGCCCGAGTGCTTATAACGGATTAGTAGGGCTCGTCGTCGTGGTGCCGATAACATCCAGAATCAAGGGTTACCGTTTCGAGGTGGCACTTCCCGACGCGCTTGGGACGCGTGGCGTGATCCTCTCCGATCAGGTAAAGAGTTTTGATTGGCGTGCGCGCAACGCTGCGTTTGAAGAAACGGTGCCAGAAGCGACGCTCGACGAGGTGATCGCGAAGGTCGCGGCCCTACTGAATTTGACCTAGGGCAATTCGACCGCTGTTCTGGTAGGATAGGGGTTGGCCCCCACCCGGTGGGGCAAAGTCTCTCCTTTTGGGCTCGACGCACGTTCGCTTATCAGGGTACACGGGTCCATCACCTCCCTTCCGAGGGCGGGAGAGTTATTCGGGTAGCGAGGGCTGCGGGCGCTGCAACGCCGGGCCCTCGATTTCGTAGGCGCGTAGTTGATCAATCAGCCTAAAGACAAAGTCTCGATCATCGGCCGCTAGTTCCATAAGGTCGACCGTTACCGTCAGCGTAACCGCCCCACTCCCGCTCCGGGGATCCACGGTTTTTGAGGTCCCGCGTGAAGAAGGCGGTGGAGGCGGCAGTGGGGCAGGCGGTCGACGAGTTTGCCGATTTCTCGGCGCTCTACGGCTTCGAGGTTAAGTGCGCACGTCCGCACCGCGCTAAGACGAAGGGAAAGGTCGAACGTGCAATCGGCTTCATCCAGACGTCGTTTCTACCCGGGCGCACCTTTACCGGGCTCGAGGATGGGCCGTTTCAGCTCGACGACTGGCTGGTCGAGGCCAACACCCGCATTCACCGCACGCACGGCGAGGTTATCGAGGAGCGTTTTCCTCGAGAAGCACCGCTGCTCATTCCGCTGCGGCGCGATCTGCAGATCGTTGCCAAGAGGGAAGTTCGCCGTGTGAACGCCGAGGGCTTCGTAGAGTACCGGGCTAGACGTTATGAGCTCCCAAAGGGCAATCGCGGCCGCACCGTGGTCATTCGCGACGATGGACAGCAAGTGCGCATTTACGCGGGCGATAAGCTACTGTGCGAGCATCCTGCAGCGCCCGGCCGGGGGCAAATCAGCCACCTTCGAGCCGTTGCGCTCACGCCGTCGCTGGAACGTGAGCTGCGAACCTTGACCGTTGAACGGCGACCGCTGGCGATCTACGACGAGGTGAGCCAATGAGCCAACTCGTCTACGAACGCATGCGGGATGCGCTCGAACAACTCAATATGCCGCGTGCGCTCGAGCAGGTCGACGCGTTGCTCGATCGCGCCGGCAGTAACGAGCTGACCACCGTCGAGCTACTCGACCAGCTCCTCGGATCAGAACTCAGCGCGCGACGCGAGCGCAGCATCACCATGCGATTAAAACTCGCCGGTTTGCCTGGAATCAGGACCATCGAGCAGTTCGATTTCGGCTTCCAGCCATCGCTGGACGAAGCCAAGGTGCGCGATCTGCACACGTTGAGATTTCTCGGGCAAGGCACAACATAATCTTCCTGGGAGCGCCTGGTTGCGGCAAGACACATCTGAGCATCAGCCTCAGGCATGCCGCCATCACCGCGGGCGAAATGGTTCATTTCACAACAGCTCGAGATCTCTTCGCCAAACTGCGCTCAAGTGACGGACTGCACTTTCGACGCCTCACCGCCAATCGCGCGCGCCTGCTTATCATCGACGAGATCGGCTACGAGCCCTTAGACCACGAGGCAGCGCGGAACTTTTTCGACTCGTTTGCGAGCGCTACGAACGCGGCTCGATCGTGCTGACATCCAACAAGCGCTTTGGCGAGTGGGGCGAGCTCATCGGCGACGACACGCTCGCCGGCGCAATCCTCGATCGGCTGCTGCACCATGCGACGACGTTCACGATAAGTGGGCCGAGCTATCGACTCAAGGAAAAACGCCGCGCCGGCTTGCTAGGCGACGCCGATCGGAAGGGAGGTTAGACGCACTAAGCCCGCCAATCGGCGGAATTGGGTGGGGAACATTAGACCGTCCGATCTGGAGAATTTTACGCCGTCGCTGAGATTACGGGCTGTTCCTCGCTTTTAGTTGACGGTACGTCATGTGCTTGCCATCGGCACCTTTGGCGGCAAGGTAGAAGCGCGGTCCGTCTTGGTTGCCCCTCTCGTTGTAGCGGAAAATCTGTTCGTCCAGGTAGGCGTCGAGGTGCTTCGGACGCGGGCAGATGTACGTTCCGCCGATCGTGCGCTTCAGGACGCTCCAGAAGTTCTCAATCGAGTTAGTGTGGACTTTACCATCGACGTATTTTTCCGCGTGATTGATGACGTGGTGAACGTAATCGTGCTTCAGCGAGTGATACGACCCTAGAGAATCCGTGTAGATGGTCGAGCCCTTCGCAACGTGGTCCGAAACCCTCGGGAGTAGCGTTCCGCGCTTCTGGTCGCGTACAACCCAGGCGCGCACTTTGCCATCACGCTCCCGCATCCCAAGACCCGTAACCTTACCGGTTCCCGGACCTTTGTTGCCGCGAGGCGTGGTGATTTCTTCTGGGCGGCGATTTTGGGAGCGCCCCTTGGGACCGATGAAGGTCTTGCTCTGCATGGCGAGGCGGATGCGATGCAGCATGAACCATGCCGTCTTTTGCATCACGCAAGGGCGCGAGCGAATTCGCAAGATGAAATGCCGTTGCGGCAGCCGAGATTAACCAGATCGCCGGCAACCATTTGGTGAGCGGTAACGGTGAATCCTCAAAAACCGTCCCGACCTTGGCCGTAAACTGCCGCTCGCAGTCCTTGCAGCGCCACGCGCGGCGGGTTTTGATATACTGCACATCCGCCGAGCCGCAGCCCATCCGAGGGCACGCAACGCCGTTCGGCCAGCGGACCGATGCGAAGTAGTCGTGAGCCCGGTCGGGCCCGAGAAGTAGGTCACCGCTTCGAGCAGGGTCCGCGGGGTTTTCATTCTGGCCTTATTTTACTGGCGATTTTGCTGGTGCGTCAGGTATATAATATTGAGCATGAACGTCATTCCAGCTCGCCGGGGCAGGGACCTTAGCCGCGTCACGCCTCCCGCCAGCGTATCCGCTGACGTCATCAGGGCGTCGAATCAGCTCGGGGCGCTGGAAAGCGGGCTGGCTAAAGCAGCGCTTCTACCCGCTCTTTTGCATCCGCTAGGCGGCCGTCGAGCAAGCCGACCGTGCGCTTCGCGTAGCGCGCGAAACGGCGGTCGTGCGTGACCATCACGATCGTCGATCCGTTTTCGTGCAGTTCGGCGAGCAACTCCATGACCGCAGCGCCGTGGGCGGAATCGAGATTTCCGGTGGGCTCGTCGGCGAGCAGCACCGAGGGATTCCCCGCGAGCGCGCGCGCTACGGCGACGCGCTGCTGCTGACCTCCCGAGAGCTGCGAGGGATAGTGCCTCGCGCGATGGGCGATGTTGACGCCTTGGAGCACCTCGCTCACCCGCCGCCGGCGTTCGGCCTTTGAAACGCCGCGGTAGGTCAACGGCAGCTCGACGTTCTCTTCGACCGTCAGGTCGCCGATGAGATTGAAGTTTTGAAAGATGAAGCCGATTTCGCGATTGCGAATCATGGCTCGCTCGCCGATCGACAGCGAACCCACCGCGCGCCCGTTGAGAATATAACTTCCCTTCGTCGGCGCATCGAGCAGCCCGATGATCGAGAGCAGCGTGGACTTGCCGCAGCCCGACGGTCCTTCGATCGAGACGTATTCGCCCCGCTCGATCTCGAGGTCGATGTCGCGCAGCGCGTACGTCTCGACCTCGTCGGTCTGATAGGTTTTGTCGATTCCCCGCAAGTGAAGCAGCACGAGTGGTTCCTTTCCTAATGCAGCCGCAGCAGCGGCGCGCCGCCGTAGGCCGAGGTGTCCGAAACGATGACCTCGTCGCCCGGGACGAGTCCGCCGAGGACCTCGATCCGGTCGCTCGAGCCGACCCCGAGCCGAACTTGAACCGGCCGCGCGAGCGACGTGCGCGGGTCGACTTCGTAGAGCGAGACCGTGGTGCCGTCGGCGGCTTCGGCCGGTCGCGCAATCGAGAGCACTCCGCGCAAGGTTTGCAGCTCGATCGTTCCGTTGACGCTGAGGTCGGGGCGCGCACCGGCCGGCAGCGTACCGGCGAAGCTCACGTCGACGGCCACGCTGCCGTCTTGCGCCGAAGGCGCGATGCGCGCGACGTGGCCGGTGACGGTGCCGTTGCCGGTGTCGACGAGCACGGGCATGCCGACGTTGACCGAGTGTACCTGGCCCTCGGGCACCTGCAACACCGCCTTGAGATCGTGCTGATCGGCGACGCGTGCGAGCTCGGTTCCCGCGTCGACCCGGGCACCGGGGTCGACGGCAACCGACTGCACGATGCCCGCGGTGCGCGCCCGGACGCTCAGCGCGTCGACCTCGGCTTCCTTGGCCTGCAGCTGCGCTTGGGCTTGCACCAGTTCGGCCTGCGCCGCCGCGATCTTGGCGATTTGCTCGGCGGCATCGACGCCGATCTGCGAATGCGCGAGAACGTACTGCGCTTTGGATTGCGTCGCCTTGATGACGGCGATGCGATAGATCTGGTCGGCGATAAAACCTTGACGGTGCAGCTGCTCGTCGACGCTCACGTCGGTTTGGTCCATCTCGGCTTGCCCTTGGGCCGACGCGTAGGCCGAGCGCTGCGCGAGTGCGGACGTCTTGGCTTGCTCTTGGACGCTGACGAGATCGGCCCGCGCGACGTCGACCGAGGAACGCGCGGCGACGGCGGCCGCGTCGAGATCGGGGTTCGACAGGCTCGCGATCGGCGTTGCCGCGGTGACGTAGGCGCCGGGTTTGACGAAGACGCTTTCTACCGTGCCCGGCTGCACGGCGGCCACGATGTGGACTTCCTGGGGCGCCAGCGAGCCGGTGGCCGAAATGGAACGGCTCAAGGTGCCGAACCTGACGGTATCGATAACGACGCTCGCGCGATCCACGGCGACGCCGCTCGCCGTCCGCGTAAGCGAGATCAGCGCGACGACGACGGCGATCGCCAGCACGGCGCCGCCCAGGACGACGGCCGCGCCGCGAGGCAGTCCGCGCGGTTTGGCACGCGAAACGTCCATCGCGTTGAGCGAGACCGGTTTCATTCGTACCTCAAGGCCTCACCCGGCTGCACGCGCGTGGCGCGCACCGCGGGATGCAGCGAAGCCAGTGCGGCCGATAGGAAAATCAAGGCAACGACCGACGCAAACGTCACCGGATCGAAGGGCGATACGGCGCCGAGCTGCGAGGCAATCGCTCGCGCCGCAAAGGCCGCGATCACCAGCCCGATCGCCGCACCGATGGCCGTCGTTGCGAACGTGCGACGCAGCACGTCGGCGAGAATCTGCCGCGCGCTCGCACCCAGGGCGATGCGGACGCCGAACTCGCGCAAGCGCTGCGTTACCGAGAACGAGACCACCCCGAAGATACCGGAGAGCGCCAGCGCGAGGGCGATAAATCCAAGGGCTCCGAGCAGGATCACGGCAAAGCGTGCCTGCCAGGTATGCTCGGCAACGAGCTGCGCGACCGTGTAGGTTTGCGGCGGCTGCACGACCGGAAGCGTCGCTTTGAAGGCGGCTTGCATCTCGCGCCCGACCACGGCGCCGTCGATTCCCGGAGCATAGACCAGGGCGGACGTAAAGGCTGCGGGCGCCTGCGCCATCGGCACGAAATACTCGGGAGAGGGCGGACGAACGAGACCGTCGCGTTCGTCCGCGACGACGCCGACGATCGTTGCCCATTGCGTCTTCGTACCGTTCCAGCCCAGGGTCTGGATGCGCGTGCCGATCGGATTAGTGCCTTGTAAGTAGCGTTTCACGAACGTATCGTTGACGATCGCGGCGGGCGCCGACGCGGTGGTATCGGAGCCGCCGAACGTGCGGCCGTGCAACAACGGGATCCCGAGCACCTTGAAATAGTCCGGCGTAATGCCGTTCGCCAACGCGTTGGGCAGGGTGCCGCGCGCGTAGGTCCGCCCGAAAACCGGCACGGCCATTTGGATGACGATCTGCCCGAGCGGGTACTGCACGGCGAGTGCCGCGGCTTGCACCCCGGGAAGTGCCTGAAGACGCGCGAGCAGGCTGCGCTGCATCGCCGAACGCGCTGCCAGCGTTCCGAGATCCTTTTCCGGCAACGACGTGGGATTGCTGGCGACCACTCCATCGGCGCGGATCCCGAGCGGCGTGTCGATCAGGTCGATGAAGCTGCGCACCGTGAGGCCCGAGACGACGACCAGCGCCAGCGCCAGCGAGATCTCGAGCACGACGAGCACCGACCGCAGGCGATGACGTGCGGACGCATCGCCGCCGCGTCCGGCGGATTTCAAGACCGTCTGCAGATCGGGGGTGCCAAGCGAGAGCAGCGGCGTCAAACCGGCAAGCAGGGCCGCGGCCACGACCATGGCGGCGGCATAGAGCAGGCTCAACGCATCGATGTGAATGGTCGACGCGCGCGGCAGCGCGTTGGCCAAGAGATCGGCCAGCATTTGCAAACCGCCGTAAGCCAGCGCAATGCCGGCGATCGCCCCCACCAACGCGAGCAGGCCGGCTTCGATCAAGAGCTGGGCGCCGATACGCCCGGACGACGCGCCGAGCGCGCGCCGCACGGCAAGCTCGCGATCGCGCGTCGACCAGTGTGCGCCCAGCATGTTTCCGACGTTCGCGCAAGCGATGAGCAAGATGCACACGACCGCTGCGAAGACGATCCACAGCACGGAGCTGGCACTGCCCAGGATCACCGAACGGCTCGACGCCACCGAGAGAAGCCAGCCGAAGTCGAACTTCGGATACTCCCTGCGCAGACGCTGCGAAAGCAGGACGAGCTGCGCGTTCGCGCTTTCGACGGTGGTGCCGGGCGAGAGACGGGCGATTCCGTCGAAATAGCGTTCGCCGCGTTCGCCGGCGCCGGCCCGCTCCGGCAAAGCGGCGTAGTAGTCCTGCGGCTGGAGCCCGGCTCCGCTGCTCAGCGACGGCTGATCGGGGTGCAACACGCCGACGATTCTCTGAGGCACGCCGTTCAGCCGGACCATCTGTCCGATGACGCTCGGGCTGCCGCCAAAATCCGCGCGCCAAATTCGGTCGGATATCACGATGTCGTGTACGCCGGGATCGCCGTCTTTCGGATCGAGTACTCGGCCGAGCTGAGCGTCGATACCGAGAATGCGAAAGTATTCCGGTTGAACGTCGAATCCCGAAACCGCGAAGGGCGTACTCCCTGCGAGCATCGTTCCGCCGTCCTGGCCGATGGCTGCAGTTCCGTCGAACGCTGGAAGACCGCGCATGTCGAGCGGATCGGCGAGCGACAGATTCTGCCACACCGAAGCCGTACCGTGAGTGCTTCCGGAGATCATCACGATCCCACCGGGGTCTTTGAACGGCAGCGGCTTGAACACGACCGCGTTCAGGACGCTGAAAACGGCGACGTTCGCACCGATTCCGAGCGCAAACGTCAACACGACGATGGTGACGAAGAGCGGGGCTTGCTTGAGCCGGCGCAGCGCGTAGGCGAGGTCGCGCGCGAAGTCCTCGAATCGCAGCTGCAGGCCTGCGATCGCAACGTCGACGACATCGCCCAAGCGCAGGTCGCCTTCCGCAGCGCGGATCTGCGAACCGTAGTGTTGCCGGAACTCGCGGGGCGCAAGCAGCAGCGCCAGGTAAAGCAGCGCGCGCATCAGGCGAACGCGCTCGCAGGGAGAAGGCGGCGGTCCATCGCGGTGCGCACCGCGTCGGCGAGGCGCGAGGCCTCGGCGCGTGCGATCCGGCGCCCCCAGGGCGTCAGCCGGTAATAGCGCCGTCGCGGGTCGTCGGAGTCGACGCGATCGACCTCGACGATCCATCCGTCGACCACCATCTGCTTGATGAGGCGATAGAGCGTGCCGGGACCGAGCGTGACCGAACCGCGAGTCGCTTCTTCGACTTCCTTAGCGATGCTGTAGCCATGGCGCTCTTCGGCCGCAAGTGCGAGCAAGATGTAGAACGCGCTCGGACTGAGCGGCAGAAATGCTCGCGGATCACCGGAGGGTTCCATCGTCGCCAACCTCGCTTGTCGTATATCCACAATAGATATATCAAAAGTGGACATACGTCAAGAGGCTGCGACCCGGCAGCGCGGCCGCAAGCTGAGGGCTCAGCGCGTGGGTGCGGCCGGCGTCCTTCCCAACGATGCAAAGAGGAGCGCGGCATTCGGCGCCGGCCGATCGGCGATGAAGACCCACAGCTCGTCGTTTTGGAATAGCGTTCCGTGAGCGCCGGCGGCGCGTTGCCACGCAGACACCTCGTCTCGCCTCCCCAGGAGTGCCCATCGCACCGGCGACGTCCCGAGCCGGTCGCCGTACGCGTAGTAATCGTAGGCCGCCTCAGCCGGGACGCCCGCCAGCAGCTCGCGGCTATCGAAATTCAGGTTATAGACCCAGTCGTAATTTCCGTACACGGCGCGAACGCGGTGCTGCGCGAGGACTTCGCGCAGGTGGTTCTCGTCCAGCAGGCGATTGGCGAGAATGGCGCGCAGATGGCTGCCCGGCAGGCTGTAGAAGCAGAGGTTGGTGACGAGCAATGCTGCCGCCGTCGCGGTTGCGAGCGGCCTGCTCCAACGCCAAAGACCCGCGATCCCGGCGCCGCAGAAAATGGGAACGACGACGTACAGCGGCGCGATGTAGCGAACGGTCCAACCGCGGAGCGTGCCGGCGTGCGAGAAACCGAAAATCAGCACGCAGGCTGCCAGCACGAGAGCCAGCAACTGCCCAACGCCGGCGAGGCCGATGGGCGTTCCCAACGAGCCGGAACCTCGTCGAGCGGCCAGCACAAATCCGATCGCGACGAGGGCGAAGGCGCCCATCAGGATCGGCGACTCGGGCAGTTCCGGGAAGCGAGAGAGCAGCTGCGGCAGCAAATACGTCAGCAGCCAAAGCAAATCGGCCGAGGCTTGCGATACGCTCGAAACGGGTTGCGAATACCAGTTTTGCGTCAGCGACGGAAACCCGTGTGCGGCGTTTCCAAGGAGAAACGGAGCTGCGCCGGCGATCGCACCCGCGACGGCAACCAGCGACTCTTTGAGGAAGCGGTTTCGGCGTTCGGCCGCGAGCCAGACGATCGCCGGCAACGCGACCATGAGCGTCTGTAATGAGAACCAGACGCCCAGGCCGACGCTCAAACCAAAGCACAACCGCTGCCAGACCGCCCCGCCGCGGCGCCACTCCGAGGCCAGCCACAGCGATGCCGCGCACGAGGCGACGATCTCGCCGTAGCCCCACGGGGCATACGCCACGGTCATGAACTGTTCGGCCGGTACGACCGCGAAGAGAAATCCTACGAGCGCGAGTTTGGGTCCGAGGGTCGTCCGTAACAACAGCAACGTAAAGGCGAGATAGAACGCGCTCCACGTCAGACTGGTTAGCGCTAAGGCGGCCCTCACCGGCCCGAGGGCGTGGAAGTAGGCGGCCGCGAGATAACAGCTCGCCGCGCCGACGCGGACACCGCCCGGCAGAAAGACCGGAAAGTGGCCCTCGGCGACGCGAAACGCGCAAAGGCCGGCAATCACGGCGTCCGCGTCGACCTGAAATAGCGCCGGCGGAAAATACAGCGCGAGCCTGATCAGCAACCCGACGACCAGCAGCGCGACGCCGAGGAGTACCCACGTCCGGCCGGAGCCGCGCTTTTCGATCATCGTTAGTGCACGGTGAACGGGAGCGTCGAGGTAACGGCGTCACCGCGCGTACTGCGCGCGACGATGTGCATGTCGTACGTTCCGTGAAGGAAGAATGGAATGTTGCCGACGGTGTAGCTGAGCTCGAAGCGCCCGACGCCGACCTTCTTCATCGTCACGCCGTAGTTGGCAACCCGGACTTCGACGCTCGCCACGTTTCGGCTCGCGAGCACGCTGCCGAAGATCGTCTCGCCGGATCGCACGTTCGTCGAGCTGAGTTTGACGGAAAGGATTTTTGGCGGTGCGTCGGTCGGTTCCGGCGACGGCGTGGGGCTCGGCGGCAGCGCCGAAAGCTTGCGCGGCTGCATCGCCGGCGGCATTGGGCGCTTGCGGGCGGCTCGCGCCGGCGCCGGCGTTTTCGACGGTCGCTTCGAAGCGGCCGGGCTGGGCGTGACCGCGGTGTTGGCCGTCCCCTGGCAACCGGAAGCCGACAACAGGCAGGCGAGGACGACGATCCAGGGGCGCCGGTGATTCACAGGCGCCCCCCTTCGAGCCCTGCCGCATCTTTCCGCCTGCAAGAGATAGGAAGGGATTAAACGATGACGGAGTTGGTTACGCCGCTTGCGTATGGGGCCGCTTCAGGATTGCAGCTTTGCGACAACGACGTCGCGCAGCGAGACGATCGCACCCTCGAGTGCCGCAATCGAAGCGCGGAGCCCGGCGATCGAATCGCTTCCCTTGGCGTCGAGCACGTCGACGGCTGCGCCGACACGGTGTGCCAGTTGAGCGATTGCCGCCGATTCGTCCGGCGCCGGGTTCTCGCCGGAACGGCGCGGCCCGACGACCAGAATGCCGACGAGCCTGCCGCGGGCCACCATGGGGTACGCGAACTCGCCCGTGATTTGGGAGGAGACGGTGTGCAGGTCGAGCACGCAGTGCGTTGCCCGGAGCCGGACCACGGCGGGATCGTTCTCGCTCGTCTCGCCGTAGAAGCCTGCGTCGTCGCCGAGAAGCACGCTCGCAAACGTCGCATCGGCGCGACGAACCAGAAGTTCGGTCGTCCTTTCGAGGAGCAGGCTTCTGTCGGTAATATAGGGTGCTTCGTCGGCCAACGTGCGGATCGCCCGTTCCGTTTCGTGGCGCCTTCGAAAGAAGACGGTGTCGACGAGCTTGTCGACGCGGCCGTGCACGAATCGCGTCGAAAGTCCGAGCGCGAGCACGAGGCCTGCAGAAATGAGTACGTTCGTGGTTCGGCTTTCGTAGCGCAGCCAATCGGCGAGGAGCCATTCGACCAGCACGAATGCGCCGACCAGCACGATCGAAACGGTCGAGAACACTGCCGCGCGATTGAAGACGTAGCCCGTATCGAGCAGACGCCGCGTCATGACCGCGTAGGTCAGGCCGACCGGTACGAAAAAGACGCCCCAATCGACGAGTACGTTTCCCAGGGCGGGCGTAATGAGACCGAGCAAGACGAACGGTTGGGAGAGCAGCGTGGTTCCGTAAAGGATCGCCATTCCGGTCGTCGCCCAACCGATCCGCTGGCGTAACTCTCCCTTGGTGCTCGCGATCGCGACGACGGCGCAGAGAAGCGCGAACGTGCGGGGGACGAGGAAGTGAAACTCGTTCGTGAAGAGGCCCGCCCACGGCGAGATCGTATTCGCGGTCACGCGTTGAATGGTTTCGGCAATGGCGAACGGGTTCGGCCACCCCGTCAGGACGGCGATCACCGCGGCGGTTGCGAGCGCCGCGCTCGTACAGAAGAAGAGCTTCGCAGCCCACTGCATGACGCGCCGTGCGAGCGTCTGCGGAACGAAGCGCAGCGCGAACAGCGAGAACAGCGTCGCCGAGAGCACGATGCCGGGCTCGCCTCCCCACACCGCCAGCACGTTGAGTGCCGGAATCGGCGAGGTGAAGTTTAGCAGACTGTCGCCGATCGCGTACGAAAGCAGGATCCAGCATATCGCGCGTACGTCGCTGCCGTCCGGCCGTCTGCGCCATACCAGCAGCGCAAACCCGATCATCCACAAGACGCCGATGCCCAACATGCCATTGAGCTTGGCCGACTCGAACGTTGGCTCAAAGCGGATGGTTATCGAAAGCGGCCGTCCGTCGCGCATCACTTCAAACGTGACCGGCGTACGCGCGTAGGGTTTGAGAATCCAAGCGCGAGCCTGCCAAGGCTGCTGCGAGAAGGCGATCAGATCGCCGGGTCTTACCCCGGATTGCGCTTCTTTCGAATCTGGCGCGAGGCCGGTGACGGCGAACGATCCTCGCAGCGAGTCGGTTCTCAGCGTCCAGCCGACCTTCGGCATCGTTTGAAAAAAGGTAATGGTCGCGATCACGTACAGCGCCAGGCCCGCTGCGACCGCGATGGTTACCACGATGAGGGCATGACGGAATGCGCCGGACGTGAAACCGCGCCGGCTCAGAGGCGCCCGATCACCGAGAGCTTCGGCGCCGGTAGACATGCCAAATGGCTACTCCGGCGCGAGCGCACCTTCCTGGCACGGACTCTCTCGCCGCGCAGCTACTTTTGCAAAACTTGAATCGTGTTCGAGTTCGAATCGGTCAAGTACAGTTTGGTAGCCGCGCCGCTGCCGATCGCTTGCATCCCGAACAAGGCCCCGGGTGCGCCTTTGTCCACGACGAGGCGGTCGAGGGGCTTGCCGGCCGGCGAAAACTCGACGAGCTCGTTCTTGCCTGCGCTATTGGCCACGACCAGATTGCCGGGCGCCGTAGGAGCTCCCGACACCACCTGCTCGTACAACATCGTCACGCCGCCGGGCATCGACAAGGGAAGTCCCGTGTGGAAAACCTTGGCGTACTTGGCATCCGGTCCCGAAAACGTTTTGCCGTTCGCGCCCACGACGATGCTTTTGGCTTTATTCAGAAGAGCGGCATCGAAGATCTCGACGACGGTATTGTCGGCCGAATCGGCTAC
>DATJUC010000067.1:0-4322 GCA_035502675.1 Candidatus Acidiferrales bacterium
GTTGCCCGGCGCGAGGGGCGGCAGAGTAAAGCGGCCCGAGGGGTCGGTCTTCGCCGAGAGCTTCGAATTGACGACGCGGACTTGGACGTTGGGAAGCGGAAGGCCGGTGGTCGCGTCGACGACCGAGCCGACGACGCTGCCGGGATATGGTCCCGGCGGTGTAGCCGCCGCCGCGGCGAGGCTAAGCGCGCACAGCGAGGCGCCTATCGACGCGTACGCGAGCAAAACTCGCACGGCGCGGGAAATGAAGCGTAGCACACGGATCTCCTTGTAACTCGTGCGATGAAGTGTTGCCGGGAAAAACCGCAACACCAGGAGGTCCGCGTTTGGAGAGGCGTAAGGCGCAGGTCGCACGACGGCGACGGGGCGACGTAAAATAGCGGGCGACGTGCTGCGCACTCGGTACTACTGCGACCGTGCGGGCCACGAGCGAGACGACGAGCGTGACGATCCTGTCGCGCCGCGAAACGATCCAGCGGGCGAGGCTAAAGCAGATGCACGCAACGGCGATCGCGCAGGCGACCGTAACGCCGGCACCGAGCAGCAGCGAGCCGCCGAAGGCGTCACCCACGTCGTCGAGCCGAATGCCCGCACACCGCGCATCGGTCAGTTCCATGAGCGGTACGATCGCCGTCGCGCCCGCGGCTGCCGATGCGACGAAGAGGGGAAGCGCGCGCCACGACAGTCCGGGCAGTGACCGGCGCCACCGGCGTTCGGCGGTGAACTCGCAGCACGTTCGCAGACCGCGCAGTGCCACGATGGCTGCAATCGCGATCGCGATGCCGGTGACGATTTCCCGTGAGCCGTGGGCGACGTCGTCGTAGGTGTCGTGCGCGAGCGCGAAGTCGCCGACGACGTCAATGGCATAGTGTGCCAGCGCCGCAGCGAATGCGGCCGCGCCGAGAGAGAGTTCCACCAGCGACCGCCGCATGGAGCGCACGAAACGCCTCTTTCGGCTTTGCTCGCGGTTACCCTAGCCGAGTTCGATGACTCGAATCAACAAATCAGTGCTCGAAGAGCGAGCCGTTCCCGATGGATTGGCGGAACATGAAGCGCAGAGTGCGCGGCGCGAGGACGTTTGCATTGGTCAACCCGACTCCGCCGGTGGCCAACGGCACTCCGACGCCGCCGAAGGCCAACGGAAGGGGATTGTCGAGCGCGCCGGTCAGATTCTCGATCGAGAACTGGAACTTTCCACGGTCTCCGGCCGAGACTTCGATGTTTGCGTTGACGGTCTCAAATGCGTCACGGCCGTACGCATTGTTCGATCCAAAATATAGGATGCCGATCGAGGCGCGCGATCCTCGCGGCCACTTATAGCTGATCTCGCCATAGCCCTGCGCGTACGGGACGTGCGTCGGTGACACGTCGTTCTCCCCGGCGGTATAGAAGGCTCCCCCCGAGATGTTCTGATTCGGCAGAACCGCGAGATTGCCGGACGCGTAGAACGACGGCGGCAGGGAACCCTTCACGTAAGTACGCGGAAGAGACATTTGGGCGATGAACCCCAGGCCGACGCGCTTGAACTGCACGATCGAGATTTCGGCGCCTTCGTCGATCATAGGCGGTCCGTTGAACCAGCGCTGAAGCATCGACGCCGGTCCGGTGGTCGAGGTTTCCTCGACGTACGCGTCTTGCGTATGGCTCTGGTAGAGGTCGAACGAGAGCGTGGTCGCCTGACCGTGAAGCTGCCATTCCAAGCCGACGTCGCTGCCGTTGGCGCGCTCCAATGCGGAGACGTCCGATTCTGTGCTGACGACCCGCGCGGGGAGACCGACGTACTGCTCGAGCGCCGGAGCGTATCCTGAAAGAACGCCGAGAGGCGCGGGTACCCCGCTTGTCCCCACCGACGCTCTCAGCGCCAAGCCCGGCAACAAGATGTGCGAGTATCCGGCGCGTGCGTTCGCGGGTGACCACGAACGCTGCACCAACGTGGATCCGAATGGGGCGTAGCGCGAGGAGAGCGTCTCGGTTTCCGCCGAGAGATCCGCTTCGTCCCGCGAAGAGAGTTGAAGGTTGGCGGTCGCGCGCTCGCGCAGCGCGTCGGTCTGCGATCCGGCGAGAATCGGTGTCGCGTAGATATCCGTGCTCGAGGCTGCGGCATTCGAGTCGTCGATCTCGAGGGCATAGCGATTCTGCGCGATCGCGTGCGTCCACGAGAGAGCGCCCCCGTCGTCGCGATCGTAGGCGGACCCGCCGAAGACCGAGGAACCCAGGTCCCGGGCCAAGTCGAGATTGAATAGCCGCGCCGAAAACGTGTCGTCGCCATCGCCGTACTGCCCCTGGATCGTTTGAAAGCGAAGGCGATCGGCTTCCAGCGCGTCCAGCGCCGGAGCCAGCGACACGGCGGTGGATTCCCCGAGCTGCGCCCCCTCCGTGCCGGCGAGGCTGCGATCGACGTTAACCGCCAGCATCGTTTCAGTAATCGACCACGCCGGGCTGGGCGTCTCGCGAAGGTCGAGCAGGAGGGCGCGCCGCAGCTCGTCGGCCGGAATCGTCGTGCAGCAGTGGCCGCCGACGCTGTAATCGTAGCTGCTGCTTGTCCCGGGCGAACCGTCGATGGACACCATGCTCGCAAACGAGATCTTTCCCCCAGAGAGCGTTCCGTCGTAGGCTAGGTCGCTGAACTGACCGCCAACGCTGTCGCCCTCCACTTCGGGCAACGCGGTGATCCGCGCCGTCGGCTCCGCGGTTCGCAAGTTGATTGCACCTCCGACGCTGCCCCCGCTCCCCGAAATATCGCCCGGACCTTTGAGAATCTCGACGTCGCCGAGCTCGAATGTTGGAATCAAAGATAAGTCAAAAGTTCCCGTTGATGGCAATGCCAGCGGCGAACCATCGATGGTGACCGCCGTCTCATAAGGTAAACCACCCCGTACGCTAGCAAGCGATGGGGCGACTGGTACGCCGGCGTTGACGTTCGCATCGCGCGTCGTGTAAGTGCCCGGAGTTTGGTCGAGAACGCTCGAGAGCGATGGTTGCGCCTGATCCCGGTACGCTTCGCGGGGGAAGATCTTCTGCGCCGCCGGCGTTGCATTGAACGGCGTGCGCGGTCGGCCCGTCACCGACCCGATCAAACGCAGTGCCGACGGCTGTAAGACGATCCGAATTCGAGAGGCTGGTGCGGCCGCGTCCACCGTTGCGGTGCGAAACGATGTCGCCTCGACGCGCAAACGGTAGCTTCCGGCCTCCGAAACGGAGACGCGGAACGTGCCTTTTGCGGACGTGGACTCTCTCGCGAGGGCAGGACCCGCGCCTCGAGAAACAATAACGTGTGCACGACTCACGGGTTGACCGCGTTGGTCGACGACGGTTCCCGAAATCAAGGCGTTAGCCGCCACTAGAAAGGCGTTGATCATCTCGATGCGTGTTGTGCGACTCCTCTCGGCCCTAACCTTCCCACTGCTTGCGTTTGTGCCGCGCGGCGCTTTCGCCGTATGACGCCGTACAAGCTTCCGGTTCTGGCGCTTGCTCTCGTGCCGGTTCTTTTCGGGGCGGCGCAACCGGTCGTGTGGCAGGCAGATCTTAACCATTGCCGCGCGGAATTTACCGTCTCGCATATGATCGTCTCGAAGGTCTGGGGGCATATCCCGATCCGCAGCCTGACGATCGTGAATCGGTCCGGAACCGTTATCCCACAAAGACTCGATGCCGTCCTGGATGTCGCGCACGAGGACACGGATAACCACGACCGCGACGCAGACCTGCGATCGGCCACCTACTTCGACGTCGCCCAATATCCGACGATGACGTTTCGGTCGACGTCGATCGTGGCCAGGGACGATGCGCATTTCACCGTCACCGGCGACTTGACGATCAAGAACGTCACGCGTGCCGTCAGCTTTCCGGCCTCGGTCGTTGGTGTAATTCCAGATGCAAACGGCTGGCGCGTGGGATACACCGGCGCGCTGACGATCGATCGCCGCGATTGGGGGATCGTCGATGCTCGTCTCACGCCCGCCGGCGTCCTTCTCGTGGGTTACTCGGTCGACATAGGGCTCACGGTCGAGGCGACCGGGATCGACCCTCTCGTCCACGCCACGTCCGAGTGAAGCGGAATGAGCCCACAAGCCCGCTCGCGAAGCGCACGGCATGAAGGGCTCTTCTAAGGCACTCGAGCAGCTCAACGCCATGCTCAAGAACGAGCTGACGGCGATTAATCAGTACTTCCTGCACGCCCGCATGCACAAGAACTGGGGCTTTTACCGGCTTGGCGAGCGCATTTATAACGAATCGATTGGCGAGATGCGTCACGCCGACTGGCTCGTCGAGCGGATCCTGTTTTTGGAAGGCCTGCCCAACCTTCAGCTCCTCGGCAAGCT
>DATJUC010000068.1:0-2505 GCA_035502675.1 Candidatus Acidiferrales bacterium
GGCGCAGCTCACGCGCGCGAATGCCCGTCTTGGCGTTCATCTCGAGGTAGTCGAAGATCGCGATACCGGTACACTCGCTGCCGGTGCCCGACGTTGTGGGGCAGGCGATGTGCGGCTTGAGTGGTCCGGGAATCGCCTTGCCGCCGCCGATCGGTGCGTTGACGTAGTCCATGAACGGCGCGGGATAGGTCGAATAGACGTCGGCGGCCTTAGCCGTGTCGATGGTCGAACCGCCGCCGATCGACACGAAGCCGTCGAACCGCCCGTCGACTGCGAAGGCTGCCGCATTTTTGAACGACACGTCGGTCGGTTCGATCGCGATATCGGTGTAGAGCTCGACGTCGACGCGCGCCTCGTGCAACGAGTCGAGTGCGCGGGCAACGAAGTCGTGCTCGCGCAGAAACGGATCGACGAAGACGGCGGCGCGCTTGACGCCGAATCCCCGAGCGGCATCGCCTACCTCGCCCAGCACGCCTCGTCCGTATTTGATCCGCGCGCCGTCGATATCGAAGCCGTATTCGCAAAGCATGAGGCTTTTTTCGACGCGGCCGAGCGGGCACCGCCGTCCGAAATGCGTTAAGATCAGGGGTATTCGGAGGTGCTCGTGATGCGGATGCGTGGTGTACTGCCCGGGCTGGTCCTTTTGACGATCGTGGGTGTGGTGAGCTGCGGCGGCGGTTCGGGCGGATCGAGCGTGCCCGCGCCGACGCCGACTCCATCCGTTACGGCGTTCACGGTGACGACCACGAATGATTCCGGAAGCGGTTCGCTGCGTGCCGCTATCACGGCCGTGAACGCGTTGCCGGCCGGCAGCCGGTCGCGCATTACGTTTTCGGTGAGCGGCACGATCGTGCTCGCAACCGCATTGCCGGCAATCGCGAATGCCGTGAGTATCGACGCGACGACGGCGCTCGGCTATGCGGGCACCGCACCGGTGCTGGCCCTCAATGCGAACGGACATGCAGGCATCGTCTTTGCGAGCGGTTCGGCCGGTTCGCAACTGCTCGCGCTGGCCGTGGAGAACGCAAGCGGAAACGGCGTCACGCTCGATGCGAGCGCCATCACGCTCAATCACGACTACATCGGCGTGACGCCGAGCGGTTCGGCGGCGGGCAATACCGGCGACGGTGTCTATGTTTCCGCGGGTTCGTCTCAAGACCTGATCGGCGTGAACGCGTCGAGTGCGGCCGGCGTCGTGACCAACGTGATATCGGGCAACGGCGGTAACGGCGTGAGTTTGCACGGCTCGTCGGGCAGCGTGCTCGAAGCCAATCGCATCGGAACCGATCCCGCCGGAACGGCGGCGGTAGCGAACGGCGCCAACGGCGTGTGGATCACGGCTAGTTCGCAAGGGAACGAGATCGGCGGCGCGGTGTACACCGATTCGGCGAGCGGGGAGAGCAATGACCCGACCGGGGACAAGGGCACGAAGACGCCGGTTTTCGTCGTTCCTCCGCTCGGCAATCTGATCTCCGGCAACGCACTGGACGGCGTACTGATCGACACGGGTTCCTCGCACAACGTGCTCGCCGGCAATTTCATCGGTACGGATGCAACCGGCGAGCTCGCGGTTGCAAATGGTGGCGACGGCGTCGCTCTCGACGCTGCTCCCGCCGCGACGTTGGCCGGCTGCACGCTCACGACGAATCCCTTCGTCTATTACAACGTCGTCAGCGGAAACGGCGGTAATGGTTTGCACGTCACCAGCTCCGACAATGTCGTGGTGCAAGGCAACTTTTTCGGCATCGACGCGCACAACGCGGGCGCGCTTGCCAATCACGGCGACGGTATTTTAATCGACGGCTCCTCGCAGAATACGCAGGTCGGCGGCGTGATTCCGCTCGGGAACGTCGCCGCCGGCAACTCGCTCAATGGTATCGAAGTAACCGGTACGGTCGCTGGATTCACGACGTTCAATACGTTCGGCGGGTTACTCGCCTTCAAGACGGCGGTGCCGAACGGAAATGACGGCGTCCTGATCACCGCCACCGGCGGCAGTCAAACCGTGCGAACCAACGTGCTCTCCGGGAATACGAACAACGGTCTCGAGATCGGCGGCAACGCATCGGGTGTCGTCGTCGAGCCGAACATCATCGGATTGGATACGATCGGAACGGCACTCATGCCCAATGGCAACGACGGGGTGCTGATCGATGGATCGGCCAACAACAACCTCATCGGCGGCTACGACGTCTCCGTCATTCCGCAGAACACGTTTTCCGGAAACCATGCCTACGGCATTGCGATCGTCGGTCAGGCCTACGCGAATCAGCTTTTCAACAGCTATATCGGGACGAGCATCCTCGGCTTTACTGCGCTGCCGAACGTTCAAGGCGGCGTCTACGTCGGAGGGTCGGCGACGAACAATCTGATCGGCGGCACGCCGGCGAGCCAAAGCCAGCCGCGGCTGAACGTGATCAGCGGGAACGGCGGCTATGGCGTGACGCTGGATGCCGGCACGAGTGCGATCAGCGTTATCGGCAACAATATCGGCGTCGATCCGCT
>DATJUC010000069.1:0-5224 GCA_035502675.1 Candidatus Acidiferrales bacterium
CCGCCCCGGGTGGCGAGGCGTGAACGGGCGCTACGTCCTGGAGGGACGTCGCCACGCCGTGCTCACCGAGGGATTTCTCACGGCGCCGCACGGCAAAACGGCGCACGGCGTGATTCGCTATCGGCCCGAACACGTGGCCGCGGTCATCGACTCTCAGTTCGCCGGAAAGCGCGTGTGCGACGTCGTGCCGTCGCTGCGCAGCGACGCGCCGATCGTGGCATCGGTGCGGGAGGCGCTGGCGTACGGGCCGCGCTCGCTTCTGATCGGCTTTGCCACGGACGGCGGTGCGATTCCGCCGAGACTGCGCGCGCCGATCGTCGAGGCGATCGACGCCGGGCTGGACGTGATCAGCGGGCTCCACGAAGTGCTCGCCGACGATCCCGAGATCGCGGCGCGCGCGGCGGGTGCGGGCGTCGAGCTCATCGACGTACGCGTGCCGCCGAGAAACATCCCGCTCTTTAGCGGAGCCGTGTATCGCGACAAGCGGGCGAAGGTATTGGCCGTGGGCAGCGATTGCGCGGTCGGCAAGATGACCGCGATGCTGGAGGTCGAGCGCGCGGCGCGCGATGCCGGCGGCAAGGCGGAATTCGTCGCCACCGGACAGACCGGTATCCTCATTACCGGCAAGGGCATTGCCGTCGATCGGGTTATTTCCGACTTCGTTACCGGAGCGGCAGAACAACTCGTGCTTACGGCCGACTCCAACGCCGACGTCGTGTTGGTCGAAGGCCAGGGATCGATCTTTCATCCCGCGTACGCGCCCGTCACGTTCGGCTTACTCTACGGCTCGGCGCCCGACGCGTTGCTGCTGTGTCACCGCGTGGGCCTCGAACGCGTCCTGGGTTTCGAGCAACCGATACCGAACTTGTCCGCGCTCGTGGAGATGCACGAGCGAATCCTGTCGTTCGTGAAGCCGGCTCGGGTCATCGGGGTCGTCCTCGATACGTCGGCTTTGGGCCCGGAGGCTGCCCGCGCGGCAATCGCGCGGGTGGAAGAAGAGACCGGGCTGCCGGCGGACGATCCCGTGCGCAATACCGGCGCGAAGCTGTGGCGTCTCGTCGACGGCGTCAGCAACGTTCTTCTCTCGAAGCCAACTTCTTGAGGTAGGTGATAATGCGCTGTTTAAAGACGAAGTTTAGCCGGATGTCACTGCTAGCCGCCATTGGAGCTAACACGATGCGTCGATCGGTTCATCGCATGACGACCCTTCTTTTGATCGCACTCTTTGCGACGGCACCGCTGGTGGCGAACGCTGCCGGAACGACCGCCGTCGTCACCGGCGTCGTGAGCGCGGCTCGCGGGGCACCGCTCGGAGGCGCCACCGTCCAGCTCATCGGGCCAACTCGTCTGACGACGACGACCGACGCGCACGGCACCTATACGTTTGCGCAGGTTCCGACCGGACTCTATTCGATGCTGGTCAGCAAGGCCGGCTATAACGTCTATCGGAACGATTCCGTAAGGGCGTTCATCGGAGAAACGACGACGATCAACGTGACCCTTGCGGAGTCGTCGTTCTCGTCGCTGCGGGTAATCGCATCGGTCGCCACAAACGAGCCGGGAACCGCGCCGATGAACACGTCGACCGCTGCGATCAACACGATCGGCGGAACGACCTTCGAGGATCAAGGCAGCCAGCAAGTCGCGCAGGTCCTCAACGAGACGCCGGGCATCTTCACGACGCCGTATTCTCCCGGGAACGGCAACCCGAGCAACGGTGCGTCGCCCGGCTCGGAGCAGACCCCGCAGATCCGCGGCGCGCTGCCGTACGAGACGGAGTCGCTCATCGACGGGCATCCCGTTTCGGTCGGTTCCGCAGGGACCTATTCGCCAAACCTCATCAACCCGTTCTTGCTTCAATCGGCCGAACTCGTCAAAGGTCCGGGGTCGATGCCGGTGGAGATCAACTACGCCATCAACGGCACCATTAACTACGTGACGCTCGAACCCACCGCCGAGAACAAGCAATCGGCAATGTTCGGTATCGATAAGTGGG
This sequence comes from Candidatus Acidiferrales bacterium, assembly GCA_035502675.1. Taxonomy (GTDB): domain Bacteria; phylum Vulcanimicrobiota; class Vulcanimicrobiia; order Vulcanimicrobiales; family Vulcanimicrobiaceae; genus DATJUC01. The sequence continues at coordinate 1,997 of DATJUC010000069.1, forward strand.
GCGGCGTCTCGATGGGGTACAAGGCGACCGGCGAGACCACGAACCACAAGCTCGGCTACGCCTTTGGATACGTGACCGACGGCGCGCCCGGGCCGCTGCAGGGTTTCAGGTTTGAGGGCTCCCAGCTTCCGCTCGACACCGGACCGCCGGGCGGACCGTATTACGTGAACGGCCGGCAGTTGGCGATGGTGGGCAGTCCGATCGGCGAAGCCCTCGGCCCTTCCGAGTTCTCGAAGTACGCCGGCATGGGCGTCGTCTTTAACGAGCCGCTCGTCGGCTGTTGCTACACGATGGACACGGGCTACCACTCCAACGCCGAACTCGGGAAGATCCTCTACAATTTCTCGAGCAACACGTCGCTGCAACTCTCCTACTTCGGCGGACAGTCGGTCACGGGCAACGGAGACGTGAACGCCTACGATACGTCGCTGGTCGGAAACACGGGTCTGCCGGCGTTCTCCTTCCAACCGTGCGGCAGCGCCGGCCAGGCCCTCACGTGCAACCCGCTGGCGAAGGGTACGTCCTATAATTGTGCCAGCACCAACGGCGGCCCCGCCTGCGGAAGCGCGATTCCCTTCGACCTCAGCTCGTTTAACGGGCTGGGTCAAACGTCTCTCCAGCAGAATCTGTTCCAGGGCGAGTTCCGCACGACGCTCGGCCAGACGGGAACCATTCTCGCGCGCTACTACACCGGTTCGCTCAACAGCTACGCCGTCGAAGGATCGTCGGCGCCGCTGAACACGTCGCTCAACGCATGGGGCACGCTTCCGCTCTGTCCGGTTGGGACGACGTTCGATCCGAGTACTCCGGTGGCCGCCGGCGGCTCGGACCCCAACGGCTGGATGTGCCTCAAGGGTAAGGGCTCGGTTCCGGCGGTAAACACGACCTTCAGCGGTCAGAACGTCTTTCTCTCAACCGCCAGCCAAGCGAATCTCTTCTACACCAACGACACGATGAGCGGCGAGACGCTGCAACTGCAGGAACAGCTCGGAGAAAACACGCTCACGCTCGCGTACGATCGCTCCGAACAGGGGTCTTCCTCGACGGCGGACGAACCGTCGGTCGGCATCGTCGTGTACAGTCCCGTTGCAGGCTCGAAGCAGACGTTTCAAACGATCTCGCTGCGCGGCAACTTCGTGCTCGATCCGAAGCTGCTGCTGAACATCGGCGACTACCAGCTCAACTACGTCAGCCATTATTCGATCGATGGCGGCACGTCGTGGAACGACTCGTCGCATTCGTACAACGAGCCGCGAGCGGCGCTTAGCTGGCGACCCGACAGCGATACGATTTTTCGCCTGTCGGGCGGCGGATCGGTTGCACCGCCGTACATCAGCCTGGTCTCGTCGGGCGGTCCGACGTGGAGCCAAATCATCGGCGGGGTGCCGGCGGCCGGCTGGATACAGAACGCAAACAACGGCGACATCAGCGCCGAGACGGCTTTCGGTTACGACCTAGGCATGGACCACCGTATTACGCGCGCGACGTCGTTCTCGGTCGATCTGTACTACACGCAGCTGCATAACCTGTTCCTGACCGAAACGTCGACGGTCACCGGCGCGGCCGCGACGGGATGTCCCAACGCGCCCTGCGAGGTCGCAAAGACGGCGAACCTCGGTCAGGCGCGCTACGAAGGCGTCGAGTTCGCGCTGAATCACGTGCCGCAATACGGTTTCGGCTGGCGAGTCCAGGGCTCGCTGCAACGGGCCTTCACCTACAATCTTCCGCCGTACTTCTATTGCGCCGGAACCACCGATCCCAAAACCGGGAAAACGACTCCGCCGGGGCCCGGCTGCGTCTACAACACGAACCTCGCGGTTCTGCCCGATGCGAACTTCGGCGGCCAACCCACCGCGATATCCGGAGCGCCTAACGGCGTTGCCGGCGCCAGAGTGCCGTACACGACCGGTTACGCCGAGCTGAACTGGCTCGGACATTACGGACAATTCTACAACCTGGGTTTGACGTACTTCGGAAACAACAATGCCTTCAACGAACCGCCGTTCGCGGTGCTTTCGGCGAACGTACGCGTCAGACTCAACGACCGCGGCACGAGAATGCAGTTCTCCGCCGACAACCTCACCGGCGCGTATTCGAACCCGTACGCCGGGTTCTTCAACGGAATTCCGCTTCCGTTGGTAAGGAACGCCACGCAGACCAGCCTTACGACCGGCGAGCCGGTGCCGGTCGGGCTAGCTGCGACGGCCGCCGGTAACTACGGGCCGATGACGTTCCGCGTCATCCTGACGCAAGACCTGTAAAGATGATGAAGCGCTTCGCGTTCGCACTGTTGCCGGCGCTGGCGCTCGTAGCGGCAGCTCCGGCTCTCGCGGCAACGGCACCCGCAACGAAATCGGCGGGGAACGCACCCGCGATGACCGCCGCGGACCTCAACGCCTTCTATGCGGGACTCGTGCCCTACGCGTTGCACCGCGCCGATATTCCGGGAGCCGTCATCGTCGTCGTCAAGGACGGCAAGATTCTTTTTGCCGAGGGCTACGGATACGCCGACGTCAAAACGAAGCGGCCGGTCGACCCGGCGACGACGATCTTCCGCCCGGGCTCGGTGTCGAAGCTCTTTACCTGGACCGCGGTCATGCAGCTGGTGCAGGCCGGCAAGATCGACCTCGACGCAGACGTGAACAAATACATCGATTTCACGATTCCGCCGTTCGAGGGCAAGCCCGTCACCATGCGCGATCTGATGACGCATACTGGAGGGTTCGAGGAGACGGTCCGCGACCTGCTGGTCGAACGCGCCGACCAAGTGCTTCCGATCGACGTGTATTTGAAGCGCCGGCTGCCGACTCGCATCTTTCCGCCCGGCAAGATCATCGCCTATTCGAACTACGGTGCGACGCTCGCGGGGTACATCGTCCAACGCGTCTCCGGCGAGCGATTCGAGGACTACATCGCAAAGCATATCCTCGATCCTTTGCAGATGCGCTATTCGACGTTCGAGCAGCCGCTGCCGCCGAGGCTGGCACCGTTGGCGGCGACGGGATACCTCGACGCCTCGCAGGGCAAGACCAAGCCGTTCGAGTTCGTCGACACGGCCCCGGCGGGAGCGTCGAGTTCGACGGGCATCGACATGGCGCACTTCATGCTCGCGTATCTGGACGGCGGAACCTACGACGGCTATCAGCTGCTCGAGCCCGCGACCATCAAAGAGATGTGGACGCCGCAGGTCGCGCCCGAACCGGGCCTCCCGAGTTTCGATCTGGGCTT
>DATJUC010000070.1:0-34096 GCA_035502675.1 Candidatus Acidiferrales bacterium
TCGTGCCGACTCGCATCTCGACGCGCTCGAAAACCTCGTACTCGATCGCCATCGCTCGCCCACCTCCTGGACGACGAGGCGTTTCGTTACGAGGGTGCGCGCACCATCGCGGCCGGCCGGCCGGCCGTCGCGCGAACCGCGAGCGCGAGCGGCAGTCCGAAGAACACCGTATGCGCGACCAAGACGTTGACGAGATGCCCCGCCGTGTCGTGCATCCGTATCGCGTGCCCGAGCGGGACGACCGCGAAGAGCATCACCACCATGACGATCGCGCCGAAGACCAGCCCCGAGACGACGAGGTTGGCGCGCACGGCCGGCGCGCGCAGGTACAGCGTCGTGAAGATCGCTCCCCAGATCAGCGAGACGACGGCGTCCATCGCCAGGCCGACTCCCGCTACCGGCCACCCGCCGGTGAACGCCGCGTCGCCGTAGGCGTTGGAAGCGTCCCACTGCAGCAGCTGCATCAAGCAGAAACCGGCCGGGAGATGGTCGGCAACAGCGCGCTCGATCGCGAGATACGCGGTGATCGCCGCAAGGCCGGCGAACGCACCCGCGGCTGCCGCGACGGCGAATCGAGAGACGGGCATGCTATGGCCAGAACGGCCCTCAGAAGCTTTCCGTGACGAACGCCGATAGAAAACCCCTATGGTGCCGCGTTTCGCCGCTGCCGCCGCCCTGCTCGCCGCCGGCTGCGCCGCACAGCTGCCGCCGGCGCCCTCGATCGAATCCGCTGCCGTCGCGCTCCGGCCGGCTTCCGCGCCGGCGCCTCCGCGACGCGGCGAATTTCCGTCAACCGTCTCGGGCGTGCATCTGAATCTCGTCTTCAACTACGACGTGCGCGACGTCGATCGCGAGATCGGACGCGTCGACGTCGTCTGGGGCGCATCGGCGCCGAAGCCGCCGCAGGTCTACAATCAATACTACACGCCCTTCGAGCGTGAGGGCGTGTACGGTCCGGTGTACGAGCACTCGCTGGCGTGGTGGAAGGCGCGCCATCCCAGCTGGATCGAGTACCGCTGCGACCGCGCGACCGTCGCCTACGAATACGGCGACGCCCACGACGTACCGCTCGACATCGCCAACCCGCAATTCCGGGCGTATCAGCAAGCCCGTTCGATCGCTCCCGCACTGGCCGCCGGCTTCAACGGAATGGCGTTCGACAACCTCAGCCTCGGCAATTTCTCACGCCGCTGCGGCCACTTTTCCGGCTCCGGGCGATGGGTGGCGCAATATACGGGAGCGTGGTCCGACCCGGCCTACCAACGCGACGTCATCGCATGGGCCGAAAACACCTACGCCTTCGTGCACGGCTACTCGGCAACCGCGACGATGGCGATCAACTATTCCTATCAGTCCGGCAGCAGCTTCGGCCAAAACCTGGCCCTCATGACGGCGACGGACGAAGTGCTCGACGAGCGCGGCTTCACCAACTGGGGAAGCACCCCCAACGTCGCCGGGCCGGCGGAGTGGCGCGACATCATGCGGGCAATACGGGCGCTTCAAAAACACGGAACGTGCTATATGGAGAATGGCGAAGAGCCGGGACCGTCGCGCGCGATCGCGCAAGCCGAACGCCTCTGGGTCGTCGGAAACTACCTGCTAACCCGCGACGCCTGCACCTACACGTGGATGAGCGGCTTCGGATCGCGCGGCCAGCAAGAGTACGGCCGCATGATCTTCTTTCCCGAATACCGCGTGAACATCGGGACGCCGTCCGCCGCGGCAGTGCCGCAGGGCGGCGGCTGGGAACGGCGCTATTCGGGCGGACTCGTCGTCGTCAATCCGTCCTCGCGGCGCGCGCGCTTTCCGCTCGCGCACCGCTACTTCGACGAAAACGGCGCGAGGTATACGGGCTCGATCGGGCTCGAGCCCGGTACCGCGCAGATTCTGCTGACGAAGCCGAACTAGGGACCGGACTGCCGGCGAATCGTGATCGTTCGCGAGAGCTGAATCGTCGCGTTGGCGCCGGCCGGAATCGTGAAGTTGGACTTGTTGTTGGCACCCGCGAGGCCGCCGCCGATAAACCCGATGGCGCCGCCGGCGCCGGTGTGAAAGATGGTCTTGCCGATTGCGTTACCGACGAGCATGCCGACCAAAGCGCCGCCGATCGCCTTTGCCGCGGTCTCTTGCGAGCTCTTGTTTGCCTGGATTCCCGTGACCGTACCGTAGACGTTGGCTACCGAACCGTCCGGCATGCGCAGATACCGCGGCTCGAGGACCACCTCGGGATTGCGTCCCTGGCCCGCGCGCACGACCTTTGCGACGACCCCGCTGATGGTCGCGCCTTGGAACGCCGGGTCGCCGCTCGGATACGGCGGAATCACGTCCATGGTAAAGACGTCGCCGACGTTGGCCGACGAGCTGCCGATCGTCTGCGTAAGCCGTGCGTTCACGATGCTTCCGTCGTAGAGGGTGATAGGCGCCGCCGACGCAATCGCCGTCGCCGCGGCGAGCGCCAGCAGCAGCGCGAGTGCGCCGAATCGTCTGCGGATCATTCGATGGAGACCTCCTAGGTTACGGTCAAATCGTGCGTCAGTTGAATCGTAACCGAGGTACCGGACGGGATAACGATATTTTCATTAGATTTCTGAGCGTAAACGTACCCGCTGCTCTGCCCGACCGGCGGCGGCGTTACCGACGGTGCGGCATCTTGCCGGAAGTTGATTTGGAACGCAATCGGGCCTGGCGTCACCGTTCCGACCGGCATCGGCGGAAGCTGGAAGCGCGCGGCTTCCTGTCGAGCGGCCGCCGTATTGACCTGCGTCACGTTGCGAGCGAGCACGATCGCGTGAATCGGAGAACGCGTCTTGTCGGCAAACCGAATGTAGTCGAACGTGAAGCCGATGCGGGCGCGATCGAGACCGCCGGGGCCGGCCACGTCGGTGACGTGACCGACGATCTTGGCTCCTTGCAGCGCCGGCTGCGACGGATCGTCGATGCGCAGCTCGAAATCGCTGCCGACTTTGAGGGTCCGCGAGTCGACGCCCTCGGCGAGAATGCACGCCACCTTGGTGCCGGCTTTGACTTTGGCGCCGCTGGTCAGCGTCACTGCCGAAGCGCTTGCCGCCCAGACGGCGACGACGGCAATCGTTGCAAGAATCGCTCGCATCTTCATCATCCGTTCGCGAAGTTGGGAACGCGCAGCGCTTCGCCGGTGAATCCGGTCGCGCTGCGCAGCGCGTCGACGCGGTCGACGCGCTCCCACGGCAGATCGAGGTCGGGCCTTCCGAAGTGTCCGTACGCGGCCGTCTGCTTGTAGATCGGCCGGCGCAGGTTGAGGTAGTGAATGATCGCCGCCGGCCGCAGATCGAAGACCTCGAGCACCGCTTTGGCGATGGCTTCTTCGTCGAGCTTGGCCGTGCCAAAGGTTTCGACGAGCACGCTCATCGGATGCGCCACGCCGATCGCGTAGGCAACCTGAACCTCGCAGCGGTCGGCGAGACCGGCCGCGACGACGTTCTTCGCCACCCAGCGCGCGGCGTAGGCCGCCGACCGGTCGACCTTGGTCGGGTCCTTGCCCGAAAAAGCCCCGCCGCCGTGGCGCGCCATGCCGCCGTACGTGTCGGCGATGATCTTGCGTCCGGTCAGACCGGCGTCGCCCTTCGGTCCGCCGATGACGAAGCGCCCCGTCGGATTCACGTAGACGCGCGTCCGTTTATCGTACATCGCGCTCGGAATCACGTGATCGATGACGCGCTCGGTCACCTCGTTGCGGATAACTTCGAGCGGGATGTCGGGATCGTGCTGCGTCGAGATCACCACCGCGTCGACGCGCACCGGCCGGTCGCCGTCGTACTCGACGGTCACCTGCGACTTGCCGTCCGGACGCAAGTACGGAATGTTGCCGTTCTTGCGGACCGCCGAAAGATGGCGCGTCAGATTGTGCGCGAGCACGATCGGCAACGGCATCAGCTCGTCGGTTTCGCGGCACGCGTAACCGAACATCATGCCCTGATCGCCCGCTCCGGTCAGCTCGAATTCGTCGTCCAGGCCCCCCTTGGCCTCGAGCGACCGGTCGACCCCCATGGCGATATCGGGCGATTGCTCGTCGATGGAAACGCTCACGCCGCACGTCTCGGCGTCGAATCCGACCGCCGATTTCGTGTAGCCGATGTCGCGAATCGTCTCGCGCACGATCCGCGGCATGTCGATGTACGTTTTCGTCGTGACTTCGCCGGCCAGATGGATCTGACCGGTGATCGCAAAGGTCTCGACGGCCACGCGCGACTGCGGATCGTCGCGCAAGAGCGCGTCCAGGATCGCATCGGAGATTTGATCGGCGACCTTGTCGGGATGGCCCTCGGTCACCGACTCGCTCGTGAAGAGCCGTTTGTACGCCACGTCAGGTTCCCTCGCTCCAGGAGGCCATGTACTTCTCCTGCTCCGGCGTGAGCACGTCGATGTCGACGCCCATCGACGCCAGCTTGAGCTTGGCGACCTCTTCGTCGATCTCGACCGGCACGTCGTAGACCTTCTTCTCGAGCGCCTTATGATGCTCGGCCAGATAGGCGGCCGATAAGCCCTGATTGGAGAACGACATGTCCATCACGGCGGCGGGGTGGCCTTCGCCGGCGGCGAGATTGACGAGGCGTCCGTCGGCTAAGATGCAGATCTTGCGGCCGTCGTGGAGCTCGTACTGCTCGACGAAGGCGCGCGGTTCGAACTTGCCCTTGGCGATGCGGGCGATGCCGTCCAAATCGAGCTCGTCGTTGAAATGGCCCGAGTTGCAGACGATCGCACCGTCTTTCATGAGCTTGAAGTGCTCTTCGCGAATGACGTGATAATTGCCGGTAACGGTGACGAAGACGTCGCCCGCCTTGGCGGCGTCGGCAAACGGCATGACGCGATAGCCGTCCATCACCGCCTCGATCGCCTTACGCGGATCGATCTCCGTGACGATCACGTGCGCGCCCATTCCGGCCGCGCGCGAGGCGATACCGCGTCCGCACCAGCCGTAACCGACGACGACGACGGTGCGCCCGGCGAGCAGCACGTTGGTCGCGCGAATGATGCCGTCGAGCGTCGACTGGCCGGTACCGTAGCGGTTGTCGAACATGTGCTTGGTGAGCGCGTTGTTGACCGCGATGACCGGATACGGCAGGACGCCGTCTTTCTCCATGGCTTTCAGGCGGATGACGCCGGTGGTCGTCTCCTCGCACCCGCCGATCATTCCGGCGAGCTGCTCTTTGTGCTTCGTAAAGATCGTCGTGACGAGATCGCAGCCGTCGTCCATCGACATGTGCGGCTTGGAGGCGACGACCGACTCGATGTGGGCGTAATAGGTTGGGTTGTCTTCGCCCTTGATCGCGTACGTCGGGATGCCGTAATCGCAGAGCGCGGCAGCGACGTCGTCCTGCGTCGACAGCGGATTGCTGGCGCAGAGCGCGATCTCGGCGCCGCCCGCTTGCAGCGCGAGCATCAAATTCGCGGTCTCCGTGGTCACGTGCAGGCACGCGCCGATTCGCACGCCTTTGAGCGGTTTCTGCAGCTCGAAGCGGTCGCGAATCTGCGCCAGCACCGGCATATATGCCGCCGCCCAGGCGATGCGCGAACGGCCGGCTTCGGCCAAGCCGCGGTCCTTGACGTCCCCGGCGGTCGTCCGATCCATTACGGGCACTCTTCAATACTCCTAAGAAGAATCAGAGGGTTGGGAGGGCGCCATCTTCGCCGGAGGCCGCCGGACCTCCGTTGAAGCCTCGCCTCACGATGGAGACGCTCGACCGCTACCTGGCGCGCCTTGCTTCCGCCGAGCCGACGCCCGGCGGCGGCAGCGCTGCGACGTTGGTCGCAAGCTCCGGCGCCGCGCTGGCGGCCATGGTCGCGCGCATCTGCAGCGCCAACCCGAAGTACGACGCCCATCGCGAGAGTGCCGAGCGGATTGCGGCAGCCGCCGACGCCATTATCGCCCAGCTGGCTTTGGCCCGCGAACGCGACGAGCAGGCCTTCGCACTCGTCCTGCAAGCGCAGGCGCTGCCGCGCGAAACGGCCGAGCAAAAAGCGATCCGCGCGCGCGCTCTCGACGCGGCATTGCTGCGCGCGGCGGACGAACCGCTCAAAGCTGCGGCTCTCGCGCTCGACGTACTGCATCTTGCGAAGCAGCTGCTCGACATTCCGAACAGAAGCTTGATCAGCGACGTCGGCTGCGCGGCGGAGTTCGCGTACGCCGCGGTCATGGCGTGCGGGTACAACGTGCGCGTCAACCACCGGTTCACGCGCGACGAAACCGGCATCGCCAAACAAGCCAAACGCATCGTTCACCTCGAGCAAGAAGGCGCGCAGGTGCTGGCCGGCGTCCGCCACGCCGTCGCCGAAGGCTTGAAAAAACAACAACTCGTTTAGCCTTGACTCCCGCCGGGCTCGCGCCGCGTGCAATCTAGTGCAGGACGAGATCCAGGAACGGCCGGATCGCCGTTTCGTCGACGTCGATCCCGACGCCGCCGGTGTGATAGCGAATGTCGTGAAAGTCCGCTCCGGCCGTCATCACCAGCCCGTGTCGCCGGGCGATCGCGGCGAACTCGGCGACGTCGCGCGCATCGTGTAAGGGATAGAAAACCTCGAGCCCGCGTAAACCCAGCGGCACGAGCGCCTCGATCAACGCGCGATCCCTGAGCCGCCCCGGATGCGCGAGTACGGGAATGCCGCCCGACGCCGCGACGGCTTCGATCGCCCCTTGGGGCGTGGCATAAAACTGCGGAACGTAACCGGGCTTACCGCGGCGCAGCAAATCCCGAAACGCCGACTCGATGCCCGAGGTCATTCCGCCGCGAACCAGCGCCTTGGCGACGTGCGGCCGGCCGATCGGCTTGGCCGGACCCGCCTCGCGTAAGACGTCGTCGAAGGTTATCGAATACCCGGCGCGCCGCAACCGATCGACCATCATCTCGGCTCGGGTCCGGCGCTCGCGCTGGTTGTTGGCGATCAGCTCCCGTAACGGCGACTCGCCCAGCGAAACGCCGTAACCCAGGACGTGCACCTCGTTTTCGCGCCAGGTCGTATTGATCTCAATCCCGGTAATCACGCGCGTACCGGGGGCGGGCTCGAACCCCGATTCGTAGGCGGCTAACGAATCGTGATCGGAGATCGCGAACGCTTCGACGCCGCGCTCCGCCATGAAGTTCGCGAGCTCTTGCGGGTCGAGCGAGCCGTCGCTCTGGTTGGTGTGCGAGTGAAAGTCGACCCTCAACCGGCGGCATCTCGCGCGAGGGCCGGAAGGGCTGCAGCACGCCTCTCGACCGACAAAGAGATCCCGGTCCGCTCGTTGTCGCTGATCGCGACCGTAATGAACGACGGCGTGCAGACCAGATCGATCTCGCTTCCTTTAAGATAGTTGCGCGCGATGGCGACCGCCTTGATCGCTTGATTGATCGCCCCCGCGCCCACCGCTTGCAGCTCCGCCGCGTCGCGTTCGCGCAACGCGGCCGCCAAAGCGCCCGCTACCGCATTCGGGTTGCTCTTGGCCGAGACTTTGAGAACCGCCTCGCCGCTCATCACGCAATGCCTCGCAAAAAGATGCGTTTGATCTCCATCGCTTTGCCGGTGGCGGCGTCGATGCTCACGACCGCGGCGCAAAACTGCTTCGTCCCATCCTTGACGACGCTGAAACGCTCCGACATGCCGGTGAGAAAGCGATCGAGAACCGCCCCGGTCTCCATGCCGATCACCCCGTCGGTCGGCCCGGTCATTCCTACGTCGGTGATATACGCGGTTCCGCCCGCCAGAATCTGCTCGTCGGCGGTTTGAACGTGCGTATGCGTCCCGTAGATGCACGAAACCCGGCCGTCCAGGAAGCGCCCCATTGCGACCTTCTCGGACGTCGCCTCGGCGTGCACGTCGACGACGATGACCGGGGTGCGAGTGCGCAGATCCTCGACCAGCGCGTCGGCGCAGCGAAACGGGTCGTCGACCGGGGGCATGAAGGTACGGCCCATGAGGTTTAGCACGCCTACCGTAACGCCGCGCGCCTCGAAGGTCCCCGAACCGCGGCCGGGCACCCCGGGTGGGTAGTTGGCCGGGCGCAGCACTTTGTCGGAGGCGTCTAGGTACTCTTTGAAGTCGCGTTTGTCGAAGATGTGATTGCCGCTGGTGATGAAGTCGACCCCGGCCTCGAACATTTCTTGGGCGGTTTGCGCGGTCAAGCCGAAGCCGCCGGCGGCGTTTTCGCCGTTGGCGATGCAGGCGTCCACGTGGTGCTGTTCGCGCGCGAGCGAGAGACAGCGCTTGAGCGTCTCGCGACCCGGGGAGCCCACGACGTCCCCGATCAGCAGCAGCGTGAGGGGCGCGTTACCTAGCGGCGAGCGGAGGCCTTCGCTTTCTTTTGCGATTTCAGGAAGTAGACGAGGACCCGCTTTTCTTCGCGAAAGCCGACCAGATTCTTGGAACGCTCCGGATCGCGCAGCGCTTCGACCGCGCACAGAGCGGATTCGTCCTGTGCGACCGGATCGGCGTCGAACTGGTCGTCGGGCACCGGGTTGCGGACCAGCGCGTCGCCGTACCGCTGGGCGAAAAACGCGGCGTAGAGCTCGAGCTCTTCTTTGGAAAAGCTCTCGAGATCCCGGGTCACGTGCACGAACGTCATGACCCGGTCGCCCTCACACTCGACGCGCAGCGTGTCCGGCTCGTCGGCGGCGAGCGACAGGAACGCGCGGACGTGGTCCTCGACGGCTTCGGACAGCAACGATTGCGCCGAACGGTCGAGACGCTGGCGCACCACGAAGGTCAGCCGTACGATGCGCTCGGACGGGACCGAGCGGATCGAAGCGAGCTCGGGAAAGCGAACCAACAACGCACAGACCAAGCTGACGGTGTCGGCATTTTCGACCGCGGTGCGCGTGTTCATAAGCGTACGATCCAGCTCATCTCTCCGGAAGACTGTTCCCACCGGCGTTTGGGAAGGGCAATGGTTCGGGGGAGACAAGGGCCCAGGCCTCCCCGCATCCCCGCGTAGAATGAACCCGCCGTGGCCCTCCGGCGGTTTCCGGGCACCCTCGTGCTTGGCTTGCTCGCTTCCCTCGTTGCTCACGCGGCGCTCTTCCGGGGCGATCACGCCATGGGCGGCGCCTATGCAGAGCCGCTGATCGAGGCCTCGGTCGCGGGCTGCGTAGGCTTGCTCGCCTTCTTTGCGGCCGTTGCCTGCCAAGGCGCAAGAGGCGTTGCCGACGGGAGCATCGTCGGCGCGCGCTTGCGCGAAGTGCTGCCCAGCCTGCCCGCTTCGATGCTCGCCGCGGGCCTATGGTTCGCCCTGGGCGAGCACGTCGAACCGGCGCACGCGTCGCTGCCGGTCGCCATCACCGTCTTAGCATTGGCCGCCGCAGCCTTCGTCATCCGCTTCTTGGCGGAAGCGTCGATCCAACTCTTGGTAGCCGCCGTCTTTGCGGTCTATCGCTCGCCGTTTGCGCCGCGCGCTCCGATCTGGTCGCGCCGCGCGCACGCCCCCATCCTCGTTCGCCGCGCGCCGCGCACCCGCCGGCGCTTTGCGCGGCCGCCTCCGATCGCGGACATCGACGCAGCGCGCTAAGCGCGCGCCTTCGCTCGTCCGCACTCTTACTCGACAGATCGGAGATTTATGTCCCGGACCCTTATGGCGTTATTCGCCATGCTCGTATTTTTCGGCACGCTCGTGCCGGCTGAAGCCTCGACGATCGGTATCGTTCGGGGCGTGGTGACCCTCGACGGCAAGCCGGTTGCCGATGCGACCGTCACGCTGCAAGGCGAGGGCTCGAAGTTCACCGCGAAAACCGACGCTCACGGCAAGTACTCGATCCCTCAAGTCCCTTTCGGAACGTACCGGCTGACGGCGGCGGTGAGCGGCGCCCACTCGCTGGAGACGATCGTCTCGGTCCTCAGCGACAGCGTCTCGACCGCCAACGTGGCGCTGAGCACGCATCTCCAGCAGATCGCGCAAACGATGACGACGACCAATCGGATCAGCCCGCAAGGCAATCCGGTTGCGGTCAACGTCCTCGGGCGAGAGCAGATTCAAACGTCGCCGGTCCAGAATAGCCTCAACCAGACGATAGAAACGCTGCCCGGCATCGTCCAGTTTTCCTATAACGAGCCGGTCGCCAATGGATTCCACGGCATCACCTATCAGATCGACGGGGCGCCGATGCCCCTGGCGACGAGTTCGAACTTTGCAGAGATCATCGATCCGCGCGACGTCGACTCGATCGAAACCTACACCGGCGCGATTCCGGCGGAGTACGGCGGCGACCGCATGGGCGCGGTCGTCAACATCATCACCCAGCGCCCGACCGACAGTCCGGAAGGCTTCTACGGACTGATCAGCGGCGGAGCCGGCAATCAGGCCCAGGGTGAGGGCGAGCTGGACGTCGTCTCGCGCTTCGGATCGAGCGAAGCCTATCTCGACGTCAACAACTACACGACCAACCGCGGGCTCGACGCCCCGACGTACACGCCGATCAACGACAACAGCTCGAGCGCCGACCAATTCTTCCGCTTCATCACCGAGCCGAACTCGCGAGCGACGCTGGCATTCGACTATTCGAACCAGTTCTCGCAGTACCAAATTCCGATCAACACCGACCCGAACAATCCCAACGATCCCATCGTCAGCGTACCGAGCCAGCAGGACACGCAGCTCGAGTACGACCGGTTCTCCAGCTTGAACTACACCCAGACCTCCAAAGACGGCAACGGCGTCTTTCAGTTCATCCCGTGGTGGCGCTCGACGCGCATCGACTACGACGGCGATCTCGCCGCCGACGTTCTCGGAACGCAGCCCAATTTCGGCTGTCCGACCTATCCGGTCTGCCAAAATCCGTACCCGCAGACCCTCAACTCGGTGGGGCTCCAGCAGAATACCTATGCAAACTACGTCGGCATCAACACGTCGCTCTTCCGCGCCCTGGAGAATCACGCGTGGAAGTTCGGGATCCAGGTCGATCGCGAGAACGCGACGGCCAGCCAAACGTTCGCGTGCTATTACGAGTACTGCAACGTGCCCGGACCGCAGGGCAACTCGAAGCTGCCTCTCGTACCGATCTATCCGTACTATGGCGCGTCGTCCCCCCCGCAAGCGCAAGCCGGCACGAACGTCGGTATTTATGGCGAAGACAAGTGGACGATCGTCCCGAACGTGGTGTTGAACTACGGCTTGCGTTACGATCACTCGACCGGTTACGTCGGCGGCTATCAGTTCAGCCCGCGAATCGGCTTGAACGTCTCCGACGCCGATCACCGCAATACGTGGCATAGCTATTACGCGCGGTTCTACGCCGCGCCGCAGCTCGAAGACGTTCGCGACGCGTGCGTGATCTTCTCCGCGCAAGCGGCGTGTCCGACGACGACGCCCGTCTACGACCTCAAGCCCGAAAGCGATTCGTATTACGAGATCGGCGAGGCGCACGAATTCAATACCTTTATGACCGGGTACGTCAACATCTTCGAAAAGAACGTCGTCAACGTGCTGGATACGACGCAGTTTCTCAACACGCCGCTCTTCGCGGTCTATAATAACGCCATCGGCAGGAACACCGGCTTGGAGCTCCGACTCCAGGATCGTTTGCTCGACGGCGATCAGTGGTACTTCAGCGGAACGGTCTCCGGATCGTACGCCGGGGGTATCTCGGGATCGACCTTCCTGTTCCCCCCGAACCCGAACGGCAATTTGCCGCTGACGTCGCCGGCACAACTTTCGGTCGAGGACCACGACGAAACGGTCGTTTCGAGCGCGGCCTACACGCATCGGTTCGGCGGCGGCCCGAAGCTATGGTTCGCCACCTTACAAGGGAACTACGGCAGCGGCTTCCCGGTCCAATTCCAAGACGCCAACGTCAACCTTCAAGGGCGCCTTCCGGCGCATACGACCTTTGACGTCGCCCTCGGACGCAACCTCATTCCCGGAAAGCCGGGAGAGGACCAAGGACTGGGGATCCAGCTGCTCTGGCAGAACATCCTGAACCACCAATACGTGATCAAGGTCGCCAATGGGTTCAACACGACGCAGATCGCCAACGGCAGTAACTTCCTGCTGAGGTTCACCGCGCCGTTCTAAGGGCTCGGCCGCCCGGGATGACATTACCGCGAGCGTGCCTAATGCCCCCGAGTTGGAGAAGCACACGTTGGACCGCGGTACGATCGTCGTGACCGGCGGCGCCGGCCTGATCGGAAGCGCCGTCATTTGGGCTCTGAACCGTCGAGGGATCGACGACGTTCTCGTCGTCGATCGACTCGACTCGTCGGAAAAATGGAAACACCTCGTTCCGCTGCGCTTCGCGGACTACGTCGACGCCGACGACTTCGAACGCCGGATCTTCGACGGCGACGATTTCGGCGGCGTCTCGACGGTCTTCCACTTGGGTGCCTGTTCCTCGACGACCGAGCGCGACGCCAACTACCTGATGCGCAATAATTACGAGTACACGAAAAACGTTGCGAACTGGGCCGACGAGAGCGGCGCCCGCTTCGTCTACGCATCATCGGCGGCCACTTACGGCGCGCTCGAGGACGACCTCTCCGACACCGCCGACCTGCATGCGCTGCGGCCGCTCAACGGCTACGCGTTTTCGAAGCACGTCTTCGACCTCTACGCGCGGCGCACCGGACTCGACCGGCGCGTCTGCGGCATCAAGTACTTCAACGTGTTCGGCCCGAACGAAGATCATAAGGGCGACATGCGCAGCGTCGTGTGCAAAGCCTACGAACAGATTCGCTCGGGCGGCCAGGTGAAGCTCTTCAAGAGCTACCGTCCCGAGTTCGCCGACGGCGAGCAGCGGCGCGACTTCGTCTACGTGAAGGATGCCGCCGACATGACCCTGCACTTGGCGGAGTCCGGCGCGACCGGCTTGTTCAACGTCGGATCGGGCGTCGCGCGCACCTGGCTCGAACTCGTGCGGCCGATCTTCGGCGCGCTCGAGCTTCCCGAGCGCATCGAGTTCATCGAGATGCCCGAACATCTTCGCGGGAAGTATCAGTATTCGACGTGCGCGCGTCTGGAGCGGCTCTTCTCGACCGGGTACGCTGCCCAGACGACGCCGCTCGCCGACGCCGTCACCGATTACGTCACCAATTACTTAGTCCCCGACCGAACGCTCGATCCGTCGGACGCGCCGGTCGAAGCTCCGCTCACCGCCCCAAGGTAGAGGTACTCTTGCCACAGCCCAGCCGTGCCGAACGCCGCCGCAACAATCGCGGCGGCGCCTCAGCTCCTCCGCCGCGCCGAGATCCGATGCGCCCGATCTACATCGGATTCGGGATCCTCTTACTGGCCATCGTCGCCGTCTTTGCGATCATGAACTGGCAGCATGGCCGCGTCGTCGCCGAGGCGTGGGCTTCGCCGACGCCGCAGCCGGGGCCGACGACCAAACCGATTGCGCTGGTCGACGGCGAAAAGCTCGGCACGCCGTACTTCAAAGCGAAGGTCCCCGACCTGCCGCGCGGCGGTCTAGGTCAACCCGTCGACGGCATTACCTGCATGGGGATGGAAGGCGAGAACATCCATATCCACACGCATCTGGCGCTGTTCGACAACGGCAAGCAAATCATGGTTCCGGCGCTGATCGGAATCGCGCCGAACCCGTCGATGCCCTTGGGCGGATGTTACTACTGGATTCACACGCACTCCGGCGACGGCATCATTCACCTCGAATCGCCGCAGGTTACGCCGCCGACCGGCGGCGTGCACTACACGCTGGGGATGTTCTTCGACATTTGGGGCCAGCCGCTCGCGCGCGACGACGTCGCCGGCTTCAAGGGGCCGGTGACCGCGTACGTCAACGGAACCAAGTACGACGGAGAGTTGCGCGATATTCCTTTGATGTCGCACCAGCAGGTCGTGCTGGAAGTCGGGTCCCCCGTACCTCCACCGAACTACACGTTCCCGCCCAACGACTAGACCGCTACAACACCTTTTGGATGGCTGAGGCGAGTTCTTGGTAGGGCACCTCGCCCGAGTTGAGATACGTGATCTGCTTGTCTTTTCCGATGATGCAGAGCGTCGGAAAACCGCCCTGCAGGTAGAGCGCCGCTACGGCTTGGGTTGAATCGTACGCCACCGGATAGCGAACGTTAAAACGCTGAGTCCACTGGATCACGTCGAGCTGCGATGCCGGCGACTGTCCGTCCATACCGGTATCGCTGCCGGAGACGCCCACGAACGCAACCCGCGATCCGTAAGCGGCGTACAACCGGTCGATGACCGCCGCTTCTCGCTGGCAGTGCGGGCACCAGGTTGCGAAGATTTCCAAAAACACGGGGCGAGCGGTCTGGTCGAGATCGAAGAGGCCGTGGGTCGTCGAGACGACGAACTCCGGCGCCCGCTGACCGACGGCGGCTTTGCCGACGACCGGCGATTGCGACGCCGACTTCAGCTGGTGCGACGGGCGTAACGCATACCAAATCGCGGCGCCCGCCGCGATGAGGATGACCAGTACGACGCTGGCGATGGCGAGCTGGCGTTGGTTCATGATGGCTGGTGAAATCTTCGGTCGACCGCAAGATATCCTGGGGCGCGCCAGGCGATGAAGAGTGCCGCGGCCGCCAATGCCAAGTCGAAGACGACGTGCGGCCAGTCCGCCACCGCCTTGTCGTTGGGCCCGAAGCAGCCGCAGTCGGCCGGAATGTGGCGCAAAACCGCCGACGCAATAGCCGCGGCGTAGAGGGAGAACTGGGCCGCGGCGATGCAGGCGGCGGCCCGAACGAAGAGCCCGGCCACCAGATACGCGCCCAAAAGCATTTCGAAGTACGGCAGGGCGAGGGCGAGCGGGCCCACCAGCGGCTCCGGCAAGAGACGGAAGCCCGCGATGGCAGCGGCGAGCTCGACCGGGTGCCCGAGCTTGAGCACGCCGGTAGCCAGCAAGAGGCCGCCCAGCACGACGCGGGCTGCCAAGACGGCACCGTCCACGGCCTGAGCCTGCGCCTAGCTGCCCGAACCGACCTTCCTAGGAGGTCCTCAAACCTCCGTTAGGATAACCTAAGGGCCTCCGATGGCATCCGCGAAATCACCGGCCGCACCGATCGAGACTCGCGCGACCGCGCGCGGCGAGTTTCGCCGGAGGCTGCTGCGGTTTCTCGCCGTCTTGGGACCGGGATTGGTCGTCATGTTCGCCGACACGGAAGCCGGCAGCATCACGACCGCGGCAACGTCGGGCGCGCAGTTCGGCTACAAACTGATTCTGCTGCAGCTGCTCCTGATCGTGCCGCTCTTCGTCGTGCAAGAGATGACCGTCCGTCTGGGCACCGTCACCGGGAAAGGGCACGCGCGGCTGATTCGCGAGTTTTACGGAATCGGCTGGGCCTGGGTGTCGCTGGGCACGATGCTGATCACCAACATCGCGGCGCTCGTCACCGAGTTCGCCGGCATCGCAGGCGCCGCTCTCATCTTTCATCTCCCCAGCGCGCCGCTGGTCGTCGCCGCCGCCGCGCTGCTGATCCTGGTGATCTTCACGGCTTCGTACAAGCGGGCCGAGGTATTTGCGCTCGCGCTCTGCGCGATCGAACTGTGCTTCATTCCGGCCGCCTTCATGGCGCACCCCACCGCGCAGACGCTGCTGACGCAAGGCATCTTCGGTCATCAACCGCTCAACGACCAAACTTACCTGCTCCTCATCGCTTCGAATATCGGCGCCGTCATCATGCCGTGGATGATTTTCTATCAGCAGAGCGCGGTCGTCGACAAAGGCTTGACCGAGCGCGACATCGGATACGCGCGCCTCGACACGGCGATCGGCTCGGTGCTCACCCAGGCGATCATGTGCGCGATCGTGATCACGACCGCCGCGACGCTGTTCGTCCATCACATTCCGGTCAGCGACGCAGCGCACGCCGCGATTTCGCTGCAGCCGCTGCTGGGCCGCTTCGCCGGCGTCACGTTCGGCGCCGGACTGATCGGCGCGTCGATGCTCGGCGCGTTCGTCGTCTCGCTGGCGACGGCGTGGGCGTTCGGCGAAGCTTTCGGGTGGCGGTGTTCGCTCAACGACGGGCTGCGCGCCAAGCGGTTCGTCGCCTTGTACGTCGGCTGCGTGGCCGTCGCCGCTGCCGTCGTTCTGATTCCGAACCTGCCGCTGGTCCAAATCACGATCGACGTCGAGGCCTTCAACGGTTTCGTGCTGCCGATCGTCTTAGGATTCTTGCTGGTTCTGGTCAACGACCGGCGAATCGTCGGCGAGCGGCGAAACAGCGCGCTTGGGAACGTCGTCTCTTTCTCGCTCTCGGCCGTCATCGTCGCGCTCGGCCTATGGATGCTCGTCAATACGGTCGCACACCCGGGAGGTTCGTAACACCCTCGTCTCATGCGCCTCAGTCTTGCCCTTGCCGCACTGGTCTGCACGCTGTCGGCGTGCGCGCCGCGACCCTCGTCACCCGACTTCACGCTGACCGATCAAGCCGGCCGGCCCTGGACGTTGAGCGACCAGCGAGGCCACGTCGTGGTGCTGAACTTCGGATTCACGCACTGCGAAGACACCTGTCCGCTGACGCTGGCCAAGCTCGTGCGCGTCGTGCGCAGCCTCGGTCCGAGGGCCGCCGACGTTACGATCGCCTTCGTGAGCGTCGACCCGGCGCGCGACACGCCGGCGGTCATGCGGCGCTACGTCGCAAAATTCGATACGACGGGCCGCCTGGTCGGCCTTACGGGGAGCCCCGCGGCCGTCACGCGCACCGAAGACGCCTATCACGTTTGGGCTCAACGCGTGCCCGGACCAAGGTCCGGCAACTACGACGTTGCCCACAGTGCGGTGATCTATTTCATCGATCGCTCCGGAGCCCAGCGGAAAGTCCTCGACGACGACACGCCGGAAGCAGCGCTCGGGGGGACCTTACGCGAACTGCTGTAGCTGGATGTTTCACCTGATCCTAGCCGCGGCCACCTCGCTTTTCCCCTTGCACGCGACCGTACTCGACCAGCTGCCGTCGGGAAGCGCAATCGTGCGCGCCGATGCCGCGCCGATGGAGCTGCCGCCCGGCCTGTACCGCATTCGCCTGGAACCACGGCGGAAGTTTCAAAGCGGAACCGGCATCGACGGGTATCTCGATCGATCCACGCATCCCTGGACGTTGCGCGACGTCACCGCCGCCGCGCCGTTCGCGCCGGGCTTGCCCGACGTCGGCCGGGTGACGCCCGTCGATTTGGGCGATCGGCTGCCGGCGGTCGAGTTGATCGACCAGAACGGCCGGCGGCTGCAGCTCGATCGCGCCTTTGCCGGAAAGACCACGCTGATCTCGTTCGTTTTCACGCGTTGCCCGGACGATCAGATTTGTCCGGCGATCAGCGGCAAATACGCATACCTGCAGTCGCATCTCGACCCGGCGAAATTCGCGCTGGTGGAGATTACGCTCGACCCGCCCTACGACTCCCCGGCAGTCCTGCGGCAATACGGAGCGCGTTACGGCGCTCGCGACGACGAGTGGACGTTTCTGACCGGAAAGGGGTCGACGGTCGCGCGGCTGTTGGATACGTTCCGCATCGACTCGCTGCGGGTCAGTCCGAGCAACTATCTCCACGGCGAGCGGCTCTTCATCGTTGCACCGAACGGCAGGGTCGCCTACGTGGTCGAGACGGCGGGGTGGGATCCGCGCGGCGTTCTCGCCCAGGCCCGGCAGATCGCGGGCATGGGCAGCAACCCGTTCGAGCGCTTCAAGCTCTCGCTGGTCGCCAGCGTAGTCGCCATCTGCGGCGGCAGCCAGTACGCCGGGGTCGTCCTGCTCGAGATGGCCGTGTTTGCGATCATCGTGGTGATCGTGGCGGCCGCCCTGTGGGCGGTCGCCCGGGTCCTTTGGGCGAAGCCTAGCCAATAGACCGCATGGCTGCACCGCGCAAACCCTTCGAGCCCTCGACTCCCGAGCAGACGGCGTTCTTGGAGCGCGCCGTCGAACAGTACGGCAAGGCGACCTACAACTTCGCCTTCCGGCTGACGCGTAACGACGCCGACGCCCGGGATTTGACGCAGGAGGCCTTCATTCGCGTCTATCGGGCGTGGCGAAGCTTCAAGCCCGGCACGTCTTTTCTCTCATGGGTCTACCGTATCGTCACGAACCTGCACCGCGACGAACTTCGGCGGCGCAAGGGACGTTATCTGGAGGAGATTCCGGATGATAACGAACCACAAGCTTTCGGCGGCGACCGCCCGCTGGCCATCCAACCCATCGAGGAGTACGTCGAAGGCCAGCTCAGCGAACCCGTATCGAAAGCGCTCGACGCGCTTTCGCCGGAGCAGCGCCGGATCGTGGTCCTCGCCGACATCGAGGAGTGCAGCTATCAGGAAATCGCCGAGATCGTGGGATGCTCGATCGGAACGGTCCGCTCACGGCTGCACCGAGCCCGCGGGCAGCTTCGTAAGCTGGTCAACCGGTATATGAAATCGTCGTCATGATCGAACGCGAACACATCGCTCCCGAGGAGCTGATCGATTACGTACACGGGGAGTTGGCGCCGGCCGACGACGCCCGCGTCTACGCGCATCTTTCCGCGTGCACGAGCTGCAGCGAGGCCCATGAGGGCGAAACGCAGCTGACGGAAATTTTGCGCGAACACGCGCGCCTGAGCGAGCGCGAGATGCCGCCCGGTCTGGCCGACGGCATCTACGCGGCGATCCGGGAGCGCCGCATTTCGCCATGGCACCGCTTCGCGGAGCTGCTCCGTCCTGCGGTCCTCGTTCCGTCGGCCGCAGCGGTCGCGATTGCGCTCTACTTCGGCATCGTCTCGACACAAGGAACGGCGCACGCCAACGCCATCGACGCGACGTACTATCTCGAGGATCACGCCGTCCTAGGGACGACCGTTCCCTTCGACGACGGCTCGATTGCGCCGACGATGCTGACGAGCGATGAGACGCGTTAGGCTGGCCGCGCTGGCCGCGCTCGGGACGGCCTTCTCGTGTTGTCCGGGAGCGGCTTCGGCCGAGCCGGCCGACGCTCTGGTCTTCGACGCCATCTCGGCACCCGCGAGCGTCTCGTTCGAAGGACTGGTCGAAGACGTTCGCCTCGGCCGCAGCGGCGCGGTCGTCTCGATCTATCGCATCGAGCATCGCGCACCGGATGCGACCGAACGCACGTTCACCGCACCGGCGGCGGAACGCGGCCAAGAACTGATCACGCGCGGCAAAGACACGTATGCGGTCGATCCCGCCGCCCGGCGCATCGTCGAATCCGCCAACGCCGCCGCCGACGACCAGGTGGCGTTCGACGACAACTATATTTTGTTGCGCGCCAACTATAGGGCCGCGGTCCGCGGCTCCGAGTCGTTCGACGGCCGGCAGTGCGACGTGGTGGCGCTGAATAACAAATACACCAACCATACGACGATGCTGCTGCGCATCGACCGGCAAACCAAGCTCGTGCTCGAGAAGCAGCAGTTCGCCTCGGACGGCTCGATGGTCAGCGAGGTTCGATTCGAAAGCGTGCGTTTCGAGGGAGCGCCGCCCGACTCGGATTTCGCGCTCCCGGCAGGCTTCGTGCACGTCGCCGGTCCTTCGTTCGGCGTTCCCGACGACAACGTCACGAACCTCATCGCTAGCGCCGGCTTTTCAGCGCGCGGCCCGAAGTTTTTACCCGACGGCTTCTCGCCGGTCGAAGGCAAGGTCGCGACCGTGAAGGGCGTCCGCACGCTGCACCTGCTCTACTCAGACGGAATCCGCACGATCTCGCTGTTCGAGAATCCCAGCCCGACCGGGCTGGACATGCAGCGCTTTCACTCCGAACCAACGACCGTGTCCGGACGCGACGCACAGTATGCCGAGACCGGCCCGACCACGCTGCTGACCTGGAACGACACGGCTTTGCACTACGTGCTCGTCGGCGATCTCTCGCTCGAGGAGCTGCAGCGGATCGCCGCCTCGATCTAACCCGCCGGTACCCGGAATGAGAGGAAGCCTCCGCGGCCGCGGAGGCTTCTTCGTCGTCCGAGTCTTCCCGAGCGTTATATCTTGATGTTCGCCGAGAAGTACATTTGGAACGGCGCCTTGACCGAGTTGTTCAGTGCAGACGTGAGCGCCGGTCCGAAGTACGGCTGGTAGGGATAATAGAGGAACGGCTGGATCGTCTGCCCCGGGTTGCAGGTGACGCCCTTGGTGGTCGAGCACGTGCGCGACCCGATACCCGGGAACGCACCGTTGGCGACCGCTCCGTACGAGCAGATGTTGTGATCGCCGTACGTCCACGGAGTCTGGGTTCCGCCCCAGCACGTGTTCACGATGTTGGCCAAGGTCGCCGTGAGCTGAATCTTGGGAGTCAGGTCGTACGTGCCTTGAATGTTCATCATGAACTCGGTCGGTTGGACGAACGCGCCGAGGTTGTCGTAGACGCCGGTGTACGGATCCGGAATCACCAATCCGATGGCCGGATTTGCGAACGCGCCGCCGGATGCGAAGCAGGTGTTGGCGTTATATCGCGTCGAGCCCGCCAGCGGCGTGCACCCGGAGTACGCCGGGTCGATGCCGGCGGTCGTTTCCGGCGCGCCGTAGCGGTTTCCGGCTTGGAACTGGAACGACGGCGTGATGGCGAGCTTGTTCTCGCGATAGTTGAGCACCAGCGTTCCGACGTACGGCGAACCGAACGCGTCGACCGACGAGCCGATACCCGACGGGAAGACGTCGTAGGTCGCGTAGTCGGCAGCCGGATTGAAGAAGCCCTGTCCGGTCGCGTTATAGTAGGGATTCGCCACCGGCTGGTACACCGTGCCCCCGACGTTCAGCGCGGTACAGCCGGGATCGGCGTGGCCGCCTGCGTAGCAGCGCGCTGCGGCGACGCCGCTGCTGGTGCTGCCGCACAGCGACTGGCCGTACTGACTCTTGCCGTACAGCGCCCCGCCGGGGTTACAGGCCTTCGTGTAGGCATTATACTCGGCGATCGCCGCGTTGATCGGCGAGAGGATCGTTCCGTTACTGTTGGGCAGGGTACCGTACTTGATGTACGAGTTGGTGTATGCGAACGAGAGCAGTCCCGAGAGCCCGTTTCGCGAGAAGTCGCCCTTTTGCAGCTGGAACTCGAAACCTTCGCTGCGTTGGCTGCCGACGTTGGTACCGGAGATGAATCCGGTAGCCTGGTTCAGGTAGAAGTTTTGCACCTGGTCCTGCGTCTGCCGCAGGAACGGCGTCAGCTTGAACGACCAGTCGGTTCCGTGAACGCGCTGCTCCCACGAAACGTCGTAGTTGATCGAGGTGGGCGGCTGGATCGGTATGCCCGGGGCGTTGCGGCCGTAGGGATACAGGTTCGGGCCTAGCAGCGCGAACGGCAGATCGTTTTCGAGCGTGTTGTAGATCTGATAGGCCGCGTCGGGGGCTTCGGTATAGCGGCCGGCGGAGGCGCGAATGACGGTGTCCGAGTTGACCGTATACGTACCGCTGAAGCGCGGCTGGAAGATGTTGAAGGTGAAGCTCTGGTAGGGAAGGTTGACGAGCGCCGCCGAGTGCGTACCCGCCGGGCAAGGTGCGCCGGGAGTGGCGGCGCCGGCAGCGTTCGCGTTGGGGATTTGGGCGCCGGTCGCGTTATTCACGCACGTGTCGAGGTTGTAGGCGTTGTAGAAGAACTGGCGAGCCGCCCCGCCGTTGTTGTTGATCTCGCCGTTTAACCCGTTGAACGTGAAGCTGTCGAGACGGAGGCCCAGGTTGAAGAGCCACTTGTCGCCGGGGCGATACTCGTCGGTGAGCGACGTTCCGGCGAAGGCAGGCTGGACGTTGTTATAGGTCGCGTATTGACTGTTCTCGGCGAGCAGATAGGTACAGGCTTGCGACGGCGAACCCGCTAGCGGACACGACCCGGCCGTAATGGCCGGAACGGCGCCGCCCTGCAGCTGACTCCAGGAGAGCCAGCTGTTGACCCCGGTCGTAAAGTTCGGCACGCCCGGCGGCGCGCAGAAACCCTGCGACCCGTTGTCGTTGTAGCAGTGGCCGGAGTAGGGTTCGCCGGCGTTGACGAGCACTGCCGCATTAGAGCGCTGTCCGGTGAAGTTCACCATCTGCGTGTTGTTGTCGCGAATCGTGCTCGCGGTCACGTACGAACCTTGCAACGTCACCAGGTTCTGTTCGTTGATCTGATCCGACAGTTGCGCCGAGACGCCGCGCGTGTGCGAGGAGAGCTCGTAATCGGGCGCTTCGGGGCACGCGTAGTCGGTGAACGTACACTGCGGGCCGGCCAGAATCCAGTTGCTGTAATACGTGTAACCGTAGACGCGGAAGAACGCACTCGAACCGAAGTTCTTGGTGTACTGGAGTTTGACGATCTCCTGGTTGTTTTGCGATGAGTCGCGTGCGTCGTACGGAATCGAACACGCTCCGAAGTTGCCGCTGTTCGCGCACTGCGAGAAGGTCAGCGTCCGGCCGGTGCTGGCGGGGAAGAAGTAATTCTTCGTGCAGCCCGGTCCGGCGGCGGCGAGGCTTCCGGCCGTGAACGTCACGCCGGACGCGCAGTTCCACTGGAACCCGTCGAGATACGGCGGCGGCGCGGGCCATCCGTTACCGACCGTGTCGATGTACGTGTAACAGGCCGCGGCGCTTGCCGACCCGGTGGCCGGCGTATTGCACTGCGACGACGCCATGTCGTTGGTCGAGCTGTAGAACGAGTTGAACAGCGCGCTGCTGTCGTAGAGGATTTGAATGTCGTCGCGACCGCCGTCGTTGTGATGCGGGATACCGATGTGAACGTTGAATACGGCGTCGCGCGACGCCGTCGTCGCGAAGTAGCCCGTGCCTTGATAGGCGAACGGACCCAGGAAGTATCCGCCGTTGGCATAGGCGGGATCGTTCATCGGGGCGATCGGCTGCCCGAGCCAGCTCTGATAGTTCGAGCCGTTCTGATTGTTGACGTATTCGTAGCCGTTGTTGTATCCGGCAATGCCGACGTAATACGAGAACAGCCGGTCCGGCGTAGCGCCGCCGGCCTCCACGGCGGCCCGGTGATAATAAACCGGCGTGCCGATGCCGAACTGCGCGTCGGCGAAACCGGGATACGTGCCGGTGCGAATGACTTGGTTGATGTAGCCGGCGAGACCCTGGCCTTCCGAGTCGGCGGGGGTGGCGCCGGTATAAACTTGCACCTCGGCGTTGCCGAGCGACGAGGCCGCGCCCGACGAATAGTTGTCGAACGAGCGGTTGACCGGAACGCCGTCGAACTCGTAGCCGACTTGGTCGAAGTCGCCGCCGCGAATGTGCACGGTGTCCATGTAACCCGACTGGTTGGGCACGACGTACGCACCCGGAACCGTGGATATCGCGGAGTACACCGAGTTGAGGTTTCCGCCGCCGCCGAGCGCCGCAGTGGCGGCTTGCGTGGCAGCGTTGACGGAATACACGTCGGCCGTCGTGCCGGACTTCACCAGCGCGCCGGCGCCGACCGCGTTGACGCGCGCGATCGTCTGCAACGCCTTGGTGATTCGAACGGCGATCGTCTGCACCGTGTCCGCGAAGACGATGTTGCCGGGAACGCTCGTCGACTGGTAGCCGCTCTTGCTGACGGTTACCGTGTAGTTGTCCGGTGCGAGCGTGAGAAAAGTGAAATGACCGCCGGCATCCGTGGTCGCGCTCACGCTCTGCGACGGACTCACGGCCGTCACTTGCGCGCCCGCGACCGGGGCCGACGTACCGGCGTCGAGCACGACGCCGCTCAAGCCGCCCGTGGTACCGGCCAGTGCCCAAGTTACCTGACCGGAGAAAAGCGCCACGAGGAGCAACAGAACGGTAGCGACGTGCCGGAACGATCTCCGGATCATGTGGTTACCCTCCTAGAAGTAGTGGC
This sequence comes from Candidatus Acidiferrales bacterium, assembly GCA_035502675.1. Classification (GTDB taxonomy): domain Bacteria; phylum Vulcanimicrobiota; class Vulcanimicrobiia; order Vulcanimicrobiales; family Vulcanimicrobiaceae; genus DATJUC01. The sequence continues at coordinate 23,683 of DATJUC010000070.1, forward strand.
GGAGTAAGCGCGAGCCGGGTGGCCCACTCTTGCTCCGGGCTGCAACCGTAGTTCGCAGCCTGCCACCGGCTTCCTAGAGAATTGTTAAGGCGCGATCGACAATCGCGCGCACGCCCGGTTCGACGGCACGAGGCTCTGCGGGTCGCCCATCGCCCGAACCCGCGTCGGTGACGGTTGCAATCGCCGCAATCGACGTCGTCAGGGCGTCGACGTCGTAGCCGCCTTCGAGTACGTACGCGGTTCGGCCCCCGGCGAACTCCGCGGCGACCGCATTGATGGCCGCGGCGATCGGTGCCGCCGCCGTGGCATCCACGCCCAAATCTCCGACCGGGTCCCCCGCTGCGAAGTCGAAGCCGGCGCTCACCACGATCGCATCGGGAAGAATCGCGCGAGCGATGCTCGGCAGTAAGATCTCCCAGATCGCTACGAAGGCCTCGGTCGAAACGCCGCCGGCGGGCAGGGGCACGTTGACGACGGCGTCGTCGCCGATTCGGTAACTGCGCGCTCCCGTACCCGGGTAGGCCGGCGATGCATGCGTCGACACGTACGACAGTCCCCCGCCGGCGACGGCCTCGGTACCGTTGCCGTGATGGTAATCGAAATCGACCACCAGCACCCGGCCGCCGAACGAAGCCAAATAGGCGCGCGCGGCGACCGCGGCATTATTGAACAAGCAGAACCCCATGCCGCGATCGCGGCCGGCGTGATGCCCCGGGGGCCGCACCAGCGCGAAAACCGGGACGCCGGTCTCGACCGTGGCTTCCACGGCCGCCAAGGCGCCGCCGGCCGCGCGCCGGGCGACCGCGAGCGAGCGTTCTCCGACGACGACGTCGCCGGTCGACAGATAGCGCGCATGCCGCAGTTCGGAAGTTTCACGCTTCACCAGCTCGAGGTAGCCGGCGGAGTGAACGCGCTCGAGCTCCTCGTCACTTGCGTCGCGAGCCGGAAGTTCGGCTTCCATCGCTGCGTTCGCCCGCAAACGCGAAGCGACCGTCTCCACGCGCTCGGGCGATTCCGGATGCCCGATCCCGCGAAGATGGTCGCCGTAGGACGAGTCGGTGACGAACTTCAGCCGGTCTTCTTCTTCTTGGGCTGCGTGCCGCACGGGTCGGCAGCCGCCTTTTGCACGGTCTGATACTCTTTGGTTTGGGTTTTGAAGCCCGGCATGTTCAACAGCCGCTGGTAGGCGTCGTGCGCCTTAGCGCACTCGTTGTTTGCCTGGTACGACTTCGCCGACATGAACAGCAGCTGCGCGTCGTGATCCATGTAGTTTTTCGCGGCGCGATTGAGCACGTCGAAAATCTGGGATGCCTCTTTATAGTTACGCAGCTCGAAATCCGCGCCCGCGACGCAGCTGAGGGTTTCGGGGGCACGCTGAATCTCGAAGCTCTTCTCGCAGGCGTCTTTCATTCCGCTGAAGTCGTGCGTCATGGAGTACGCCTGGCCTAACAGCGCGTAGCCCTGGGCGTCCGGCGAAACCTGCGTATAGTGCTTGAGATAGTTGACGCTGTCGGTCGCCTTACCGTTCTGCATCGAGATCTGCCCCATGCCGAGCAGCGCGCCGGCGCTATCGGGATCGACGGTGAGAGCCTGCTGCCATTCCTGCATCGCCCTCGAGTACTGGTGCATGGCCGCGTAATAGTCGCCGTAAGCTACGAACCCGGCCGACACCTTCGGGAACTGCGAGGTCACCTGGGTCAGAACCGCCTCGCCCTGCGGATACTTCTTTTCGGCGATGAAGTAGCCGGCCTTGGAGATCATGAGCTGGACCTTTTGGTCGTCGGTCGTGGCCGCCACCACGGCGTCGTCGTAGGCCGCCGACGTCCTCGCGTCGTCGTGCTGACGCGCGTACAGATTCGCCTTGAACGCCAGCGCCTGGACGTTCTTAGGATCGAGTGCGATCGCGCGATCGATCGTCGTCAGCGCCATCGGAATGTTGTTTTGGTCGACGTACGTGGTCGCGATCTGAAAGATCGGCGCCGGGTCCTTCGGATCGAGCGCGAGCGCCGCTTCGAACTGCGTCCGCGCGTCGTCGAACTTTTGCTCGGCGGCGTAGACGCTCCCGAGCGCCTCGAGCGCCTGCGGCTCGGTCTTGTTGAAGGTTACCGCGCGTTTTGCCACCCGCTCGGCGTCGGCCGGACGGTTGGTGCGCAAATACGCATCGGCCAGCTGGGCGAGCACGGCGAGGTTGGTCGGATCGAGATTCGAGGCTTGCTCGAGATCGTAGATCGAGGCCGGAATGTTGCCTAACGCCTGCTGGGCGAAACCGTCGTAATAGTAAACCTGCGCGCTCTTGGTGCCCATCTGCAACAGATGCTGCGTGAGCTGAAGCGTTAAATCGGGACGATTGATTTGCAGAAACTCACCGGCCAGCTGGGTCATGGCCTCCTGGTCGTTGGGATTGGCTTGCAGCTTCGCGCGCAGTCGCGGGATCGCGACGCTGGGCGGTTCCGGACTGGCCGTCGGTAACGCGGAAGGCGAGGGCGACGGCGTCGGCGTTGCCGACGACTTGCTGCCGCCGAAGAGACCGGCTTGGGCCTTCGGAGAACCGGCCGTCAGCGCGGCCACGCCGCACGCCAGAGCGATCAGGGTAACCAGGGCAAAGCGTTTCAACGTGAGTTTCCTTCGATCAACTTAGTGAGTTCCGGGACGATGGCGAACGCATCGCCGACCACGAGCAGGTCGGAGAACTCGGCGATGGGGGATCCGGCATCCTTATTGATGGCGACGATCGTACCCGACGACCGCATGCCGACCTTATGCTGAATGGCGCCGGATATGCCGACCGCGATGTAGAGGTTCGGCGTGACGGTCTTTCCCGTCTGCCCGATTTGCAGATTATACGGAACCCACCCGGCGTCGGCAGCGGCGCGCGAGGCACCGACCGCTCCGCCGAGAGCCTTGGCAAGCGGCTTGAGCAGCGTATCGAACGGTTCCGGACCGCCGAGTCCCCGGCCGCCGGCAATCACGACCGGTGCCTCCTCGAGTGCCAGCTCGCCGGCGCCCTCTTCGACTTCGCTGTCGATGGCGGCCGCATACGTCTTTCCGGCCGGCTTTTCGACGGTCACGATTTGCGCGCCGTGGCCGCCGGGAGCCGCCGTCAGAGCGTTGGCGCGCACGGTGGCCACGCCGTAGTCGCCGGCGCGGATCGCGCACGTCGTGACCATCGCGCCGCCCATCTTGGGCATGATGCAGTCGACCGCGCCGTTCTCAACGCGAAACTCGACGACGTCGGCCGCGACGCCGGCTTTGAGCCGCGCGACCAACCGTCCGGCCAGGTCGCGCCCCGAAAGCGTATTCGGAATCATCACCAGCGACGGCCCGATCGACTTCGCGACGGCATCGACGTAATCGACGGCCGGATCGAGCAGAAACTTCTCGACGTCGGGATCTTCGCTGACGTGCACGACGTCGAGCGGGTAGCTCTTGAGCTGTTCGGCGAGCTGCGATGCACCGGGACCGACGACGACGGCATGGGCGGCGCCCCCAAGTGCGTCGGCGACGCGCCGCGCTTCGGTGGCCATCTCGAAGGTCACCTTGCGCGTCTGACCGCCTTTGTGTTCGACGAAGACGATAACGTTTTTCACGTCAGACCAACTTCTTTTCTTTGAGGAAATCGAAGATCGCTTGCGCGCCGGAAGGCCCGTCGGCCGCTTCGACGACCTTGCCTTTCCCGCGCGCGGCGGGCGGCGCAAACGTCAGCAACTCCGTTTTCGAACCGGCAGTACCGACCGCTTCGGAGAGACCGAGATCGGCGACCGAAAGCGTCGCGATCGTCTTTTTCTTAGCGCCCATGATGCCTTTGAGCGATGCGTAACGCGGTTCGCCGAACGTAAGCGCGGTCGTCAGCAGCGACGGCAGCGGTCCGTGCACGATCTGATATCCGGTGTCGGTTTCGCGCTCGACTTTGAGTGTGGCGCCGTCGATTTCGGCCTTGCGCGCGTTGGTCACGCAGGGCAAGCCGAGGTGTTCGGCCAGCGCGCCCGGCACCGCTCCGGTGCTGCCGTCGTCGGTAAGGCCGCCGACGATCAACAGATCGAACCCTACCTTTTTAAGTGCCTGCGCCATGGCATAGGCCGTAGCCCAGACGTCGCTGCCTTCGAGCGCGGCGTCGGCCAGCAGCACGGCGTCGTCGGCGCCCATCGCCAGCGCTTTGCGGAGCGTCTCTTTGAGCGCTTCGGGCCCCATCGTAAAGACGGTGACGGTGGCGTCCCCGCCGGCGCGCTCTTTGAGCTGCAATGCCGCTTCGAGCGCGTACTCGTCGTACGGATTGAGCACCGTCTCCACGCCCGTGCGAACCAGTCGTTTCGTCGCGGGATCGATGCGCTTTTCGGCGTTCGGGTCCGGAACGAGTTTCACCGTTACCACGATCTTCACGTGGGCAAATGACCTCCTGGAAGGGGGGAAGCGCGGAACCCGGCCCTATTTGCGCCGCACCGCACCGACCCCTCTCGTCGTCGATGGAAGGGGCCGTGCATTTGCGTCAGAACCCGAACGCTCCCATGACCTTGCGAACCGCCTTTCTCTCGCTCGCCATCGCGGCCGGGATCGTGCTCTTGCGCTCGGCTGCGGCTCGAGCGGCCGAACCCGTGACGCTCGATCTGGACGCCACCAAGGCGTCGCACGGGATCATTTACGCTCACGAGAGGATCCCCGTCGAGCCCGGTACGTTTACCATGGTCTATCCGAAATGGATCCCGGGCGAACACGGGCCGACCGGTCCGCTCAACGATCTGGCCGCGCTGCGCGTCAGCGCGAACGGGCGCCCGCTCGATTGGCGGCGCGACCGGATCGACTTATACGCCTTTCACGTCCAGGTACCGCAAGGCGTGCGCTCGATCGACGTCGATTTCGACGTATTGCTGAACGCCCCGGGCGACGTGATGTCGACCGTCGACATGGCGATTCTCAACTGGAACCGCGCGCTTCTCTATCGCGACGGCGTCGATTCGCACGATTATTTTTTCAAGCCCTCGATCGAGTTGCCGGCGGGCTGGCAATACGCGACCGCCCTGCGCGGTGCGGCCGAAAGCGGAAACCGCGTCGATTTTGCGGTGACGCCGCTCAACATGCTGGTCGATTCGCCGCTCGACATGGGCCGGTTCGTCAAAAAATGGGATTTATGGCGGCAGGGCGACGCGTTCGTCCAGTTCGACGTCTTCGCCGGCGCGCCGCAAGACCTCGACATCTCGAGCGAACTGCTCGACGCCTACAAGCGGTTGCCCGCCGAAGCGTTCGCCATGTACGGTTCGCGCCATTTCGACGACTATCACGCGCTGCTCACCTTGAGCGACTCGATTGGTTTTCAAGGTATCGAGCACCATCAGTCCAGCGACGACCGGGCGGGCGACGATTTCCTGACCAATCCCAAGCAATCGCTTGCCGGTGGGGACTTGGTCCCGCACGAGTTTTCGCACTCGTGGAACGGCAAGTATCGCCGGCCCGCGGATCTCACGACGCCGAACTTTCAGGTCCCGCAGCAAACCGATCTGCTGTGGGTGTACGAAGGCATGAATCAATATCTCGGTGACGTGCTCTCGTTTCGATGCGGCATCCGCAAGCCGAGCACGTTCGCCGAATACATGGCAACCGTGTACGCACAGATGGACACGGAATCCGGCCGTACGACGACACCGCTGATCGATCTCACAACCGGCGCGCCGTACTACTATGAAGCGCGCGGGCAATACGGGTCGATTCGCCGGAACGCGAACGACTTCTATTCTGAAGGCGAACTGGTTTGGCTGGACGTCGATACGATCATCCGGCAGCTCTCGCACGGCACCCGTTCGCTCGACACGTTCCTGCACCGGTATAGCGAGCCGGCACTGACCGGCCCGATCACGGTCACGTACACGCGCGAGCAGATCGAACGGCTGCTCGGCGAGGTTCAGCCGTACGACTGGCACGACTTCTTCGAGCGCTACGTCTACTCGGTCTCGCTCCACCCTCCCGCCGACGAGTTCGCGCGCGCGGGTTGGAAGCTGGTCTACAACGACAAACCGAACGAATACGTCTCGGCCAACGACGACGTCGACGATTCGATCACGGGATGGTACTCGTACGGCGCAGATCTCTCGGCCGGCGGCGTCGTGGGCGACGTACGCGTGGATTCGCCGGCCTGGAAAGCGGGGCTCGTTCCGGGCATGCGCGTGATCGCCGTCGGCGGCCAAGCGTTCTCGACGAGTAACGGCAAGAGCGACAGCGTGGGAAGCCCGCTCGACTATGCCGTTTCGCAAGCGCGGCATTCGAGCGCGCCGATCGGCCTGGTGGTCGCGCAGGACGGGTGGCTGCAAACGCTCTCCCTCGACTATCACGACGGGATGCTGTACCCGCATCTCGTGCGCGTCGAGGGCAGCGCCGATATGCTCGCGTCGATCGCAGCCCCGCATGCCAAATAGCGGCAGCGCCCTCATTCTCGGGGGCACGGCCTTCGCCGGCATTGCCCTGCGCGAGGCGCTGCTGCGGCGTGGTTTCGACGTCACGCTCTTCCACCGCGGCGTGACCGCGGCCACGCCGCCGGAGGGGGTGCGTACCGTTACCGGCGACCGGACGCACGGATTCGACGGATTGGAGAACGAGCATTTCGACGCAGTCATCGATACTAGCGGGTATCTGCCGCACGTCGTCGAGCGATCGTCGGACTTCTTCCGCGAGCGCTGCAAGCGCTACGTCTTCGTTTCGTCGATCTCGGTTTTCGATGCAACGCACGAGGAGCTCGACGAAGCGTCGCCGATGCCGCCGTTGCCGGACGGCGCCTCGCGCACGGAGATGACTCCCGAAACGTACGGACCGCTCAAAGCGCTCTGCGAAGGCGTGGTCGCCGACGCGTTCGGCTCGCGCGCGACGATCGTTCGGCCGGGATTGATCGTCGGGCCGAACGACCGGACCGACCGGTTCACCTACTGGCCCGTCCGGATGGCACGCGGCGGCCAAGTGCTGGCTCCCGGGGCGCCCGAGCGGAGAGCGCAGTTCGTCGACGTACGCGATTTGGCCGAGTTCCTGGTTGGACTCGTGGAGCGGGCCGTGCCCGGCGATTTCAACGTGACGTCTCCGCAAGGCTTGTTTACGCTGGGCGACGTGCTCGCGACGTGCGCGAGCGTCGCGGACGTTCCGTCGCACGTGACCTGGGTTGACGACGGATTTCTCGTCGAAAACCAGGTCGCGCCGTGGACCGGCTTGCCGCTGTGGATTCCGCCGAGCGAAGGCATTCCGGGTTTGCTCAACGCCAACGTCCGCAAAGCCGTCGACGCCGGATTGACGATTCGGCCGCTGCGCCGGACGGCAGCGGACACGCTGGCGTGGGCCATGCAGCGTCCGTCAGATTACGTGCCGCGCTGCGGCTTGAGCGCCGAACGGGAAGCAGAGTTGCTGCAGCAGTTCGCATCCGCATGATGGGAGCGCAGGCGGTCGCAGCGCACGCGTATTGGATTCTCGTCGTTACGGGCCTGCTGACGATCGCGCCGATTGGCGTAACCGTACTACCGGGGTTGGGATTGCGTGCGGCCTTCGGCCAAGTGAATCCCGACGTCTTTACGCGGACTTTAGCTCGCCACTGGGGGTTGCTCGTCGCTCTCATCGGCGGTCTGCTGGTCTGCGCAGCATTCGTTCCGGGGTTGCGCGAAGCCGTCATGGTCGCGGCCATCGTCGAAAAACTCGCCGGCGGGTTGATGTTTTCGATCGCGTTGCCGCGCCGCCCGACGATGATGTTCATCGTGGGTGCCGATGCAGTCATGGCGTTGCTCTATATCCTCATCCTCGCCGGATCGCACGCGCGTATGCCCGCGTAGCTCGCGCTCTGCGCCGCGGCGTCGACGTTCCTATACGATCTCATGCCAAATCGGCGCCATCGGGCTGATTGCCGGCGCCTCGGCCCCGGGCGATGCCGAAACTTCGGCGGTCAGGTCTCGGGCGCCAAGTCCGTGTAGATCGAGATCGCCGAAACGCGCCCGTCGTCGACGACGATGGTCACCGTCTGCGGCAGCGCGACCTTCTTTGGCGGCAGGCTGATCGTCTCGCCGGAAGCATTCGAGGCATACGCGACGGCAAAGTGGCTGGCGCTCTTTTCGGGACCGCCGCCGTAGGTCGATCGCACGCTGGCGTAGCTGCTGCCGATGTGAAGGCCCAGCCTCGTCGTGTAGCCGGAAAGATCGGCATCCGGCACGCTGACCGGTGGAGCGGGCGCACGAAACAGGGCGACGCTGCACTGATCGGTGGTCGCAACCGCGAGCGCAATGCGATGCGTGCGATCGTACCGTTTGAGCTCCCAAACCCCCGCGAGCTGCGGCCGATGATCCTCCCAAAGGCAGTTCATACCGGCCGGCTTACCGGGAAGCACCTCGGGCTTGGACATCTTGGTCGCCGACGCGACCGTATTGTAGGAGGTAGCGCGCATAAACCAGGCCGTCAATGGATCCGACTGCGCCTGCGCCGCACCGAAGCCGCACGCACAGACGACCGTTGCGATTGAAAACCCAACCAGTCGTTGCTTCATTTCTTTTTGCCCCCAATATCGCGCCTTAAGCGCGCGAGCGGCGGTAACGTCGGGGCGACTAGGGCGGCGAGTTTTGCGGCTTCAGTGCCGGATCGGGTATGCCATCGGGGCAGACCGCCGCTTGCGCCGCGGCCGAGATGTAGTACGCGTGCAAATCGTAGTGCGGCACGGGCATCCCTTCGTGGCCGTGCGGCTCGAACTCAAAATCGACGTGGTCGATGGTGTTGCCCGGCAGCGGGCGCAAGTCGGCGTAGCTAAAGCCCTGCTGCAGTTGCGTGAGCGGCACCATGATCTCGGTGAAGATCACTTTGCCTTGCCAGGTGCCGTAGATGGGCGCCTGAGGATCTTTGGGATTTGCCCAGTGCTCGCCCATCGTGGCGATGCACGGCGACACCAGCACGTAGCCCGCGGGCAAACCGGCGGGGCGTACTTTGGGCTGGGGCGGCAAATTCGGCATCGCATCGGCGGACGCAACCTGCGGCAGCGCAGTTGCAAAGACCATCAGAAGAATGGTAAAAACCTGCCTCACCATGGGCGCCTCCAATCGTGCAACAGGACGGACGTTCGCCTCGTCCGAGGCCGGTCCTGGCTCGCCCGGCGACTATCAGGCACTTCCGATCGCGATCGTCGGCTCTTCGAAGGAGACCACGTCAACCACATGGTTCTCGCAGTTGACTTGCCAATGCAAACGCGGCTTGTCGTCCGACCATGTTTTCTCTTTTAACCACCTAAGCAGGCTTGAATCTGAGAAGCGCACGATCGAGCGGCCGACGCGAGGACCGGATTCGTCTCACGTTTTGGCGGTCCAATAGACGACTCATCAATCACAATGCGAAGCGCGTTATCCAACCGCTCCCTTAGAAAATGTTAGAGGATCGGGCTAGCACCGCCGGACATACCACCGAACGGGTCCCGGAGAGTATCGCTTTCGGAGGGGCGCATCATGCCGTTAGAGCTGACCAATACCCTTGCCACCGTCGGAACGTTCGTCGTCATCGCGGCGACCGCCATCGCCGCCATCGTGCAACTGCGCCACATGCGCGGCAATAACCAAATCACGGCCCTGAACGAGCTGCGAGAGACCATGGAAACTCCAGATTTCCAAGCGGCCTCGCACTTTGTCGGCGCCGAGCTGCCGGCGAAAATGCTCGATCCCGCATTCCGTTATCAAGTTGTGCACCGTTTCGCGCGAACGGACGAAAACAGACCTCTGATCACAAAGGTCAACTCAATCGGCAATTTTTATGAGAATATGGGTCTCCTTTTAAAGACCGGGCTCGTAGAGCAAGAGCTGGTGATGGAGATGTGGAGCGCAAACGTCGTGCTGGATTGGAGAAACCTCGCGCCGATTACGGCAATGGCGCGCCGCACGATGGGCGACGCCTTGTGGGAGAATTTCGAATACTTGGCGGTGCTATCGCAAGACTGGATTGCGGCGCATCCTAAGGGCTCGTATCCCTCCGGCGTGCGGCACCTTGCGCTCGACGACGAATGGCTCGAAGCCGACACGCAGTACGCCACCACGCTCGCGCCCGCATGAGGATCGTTACGTCCAGGATCACATGGATTCGGGATGGCCGGGGGTCGGCAAAATCTCGCTTTTTGCCGGGCGCTCGGTGCCCGACATCGCCGTCGGCACCGCGTTCACCTACCAGATAATAATCACCGACCCGTTACCAGATTGCGCACCCGAGCGGGTCGTTATGTTCTTTGCGCCGCGCACGTAGTGGGAAGATCCGCCCCCGCCGCCGCCCGAAGGGGGAGTGGGAGGTCCGGCAAACGCCGCTCCCGCGCCGCCTCCGCCGCCGCCGTAGTATCCGCCACCACCGCCCCCGCCGCCATAGTCTGGGATGTCGATACCGTTGCAATAAACACAATCGCCGCCCGAACCGCCTAACCCAAGCGCCCCCGCAGCGCCGG
>DATJUC010000071.1:0-11487 GCA_035502675.1 Candidatus Acidiferrales bacterium
GGCCTTCAAGGTGATCAGACAGACCGGAAGACTCGACGCGTCGAACGGCAAGACGACCGGCGGCAGCGTCCCGGGAGGCAATCGCCGCAAGTCCGCCATCGCGAGATTCGAGATCGTGGTCACCGCGGCGTTGGGATCCAAGCCGGGCTGGAACGTAATTTTCACCAAGCTCACGCCGGTCAGGGAGCTCGACGTGATCTTCGAAATCCCGCTGCCCAGCGTGAAGAAGCGCTCGAACGGGCTGGTGATGTCGCGCTCGATCTGCTCGGCCGGCATCCCGGGATAGAACGTCGCGACGACGACCACCGGGATCTGCACCGGCGGAAACAGGTCGACGGCCATGTGCATCACCGAATTCACGCCGATGATGCACAGCATCAGGCACGCTACGATGATAAAGTATGGAAACTTTAGAGCGAAACGGACCACGGATCGCGCTTATGCGGCCGTCAAGACGGGACGCACGAACTTGGGCTGAACCTTTTGTCCGACGTTGAACGCGCTGCGGTCGCCGAACACCACGCGATCGCCGACGTTCAAGCCGCTGCGTATCTCGACCCACTCGCTGGTCTGCAGCCCGGTCGTGACGTTGCGCTGCTGGATCCGGTCGGCTCCGTCGACCACCCAAACGTTGGCGCCGCCGTCGATCTCGGAAACGGCTTGGGTCGGCACGGCGATCACGTCGGGTCGCGAAGCCAGCACGATGCTCGCCTGCGCGTACATGCCGGGCTTGAGCGATAGATCCGGGTTGTCGATGTCGATTTCCGTGTGCATCGTGCGCGTATCTTGATGCACGTCGTACGAGAACCGCGCGACGCGCCCTCGCAACGTCTGTCCCGTGGATTGGATCTTCACGCCGACCGGAGTTCCGACGTGGATCGCTTCGACGATGTCCTCGGGGACCTCGACGACCAGACGTAACACGTAGTTGTCGGCGATCTGGACGATGGGGGTCGTGCCGCTCGACGTCCCCGCCTGGATCAGCGCCCCGGGATCGGCATAGCGTTTCGTGACGACGCCCGAAAACGGAGCGATGATGTTGGCGTAATCGAGCAGCACGGCGGCCTGATCGCGCTGGTCCTTGGCCTCTTCGTACGTCGCTTGCGCCTTATCGACGTCTTCCTGCGCGATCAATCCGGGCTCCTGATGCTCGACGCTCAAGATGCGGTCGTAATCGACCTTGGCCAGACGGTAGGCGGCCTCGTCTTGCTGATACGTCGCCTCCTGTTCCGGCAGCTCGAGCGTGGCGATGGTCTCGCCGGCCGAGACCTTACTGCCGTAGTCGACGCTAATGGTCTGCAGGTACCCGGTCTGCTTGGCGTAGAGATTGACGACGTTCCAGGGCCGCAGCTCCGCGACGATCGAGATCGAGCGCGTGAGATCTCGCCGTCCGACCGGTACGACGCCGACCGTCGGCGGCGGCAGCGCGGCCGCGCTGGCGGCCGGTGCCGGCGTCGCGGCGGTGCGCGACCGATACCATAGGACACCCGCTGCGACCACGATGACCGCGACGGCGAGCGCGGCGATACGCAAGATCGGCGTTCTTAGAAGTCTCACGATTCCCTAAAGCGCTGAGGAGCGTGAAGCAACACTTCGCACGATGCTACCTGTGGCAACAACGAATCTCATTCCGCGAAAGTCGTACCAAATCATTAGTTCGACCAAGCCTGGGAAAGTACTGGGAGCGAAGCAGTCGAGTGGACTATCGCTTATGCGCCCGCTTCCTACCGGTGTACCCATTTTGTGCGCCGATGCCGACCGACGACGTCGTATAGGTCAGCACGATCGTCAGCGTCTCGGAACCGCCGCCGGTCAGAATCATCGCGCACTCCCCCGCGTACGGCGCGGGATTCGATGCGTGCTGAAGCGCGGTCGAAGCGGCCACGGTGAAGCCGGTTCCGGGCTTGCCCGAGGCGGGCGTAACCGCAAAGGCCGGGTGCGAACCGCCCGGGCAGTCGTCGCTCTTACCCGCGATCCCCGCGAACGCGTAGCGAAACGCCCTGTCGAAAGCGGCGGCGGTCCAACCCGCCTGCGTTGCGGTAAAGCTGCCCGAGAAACCGCTCGTGCCGGGGACGTTGCTATAGAGGTCGATTTCGGGAGGGTGCGGCGCCGGGCTGGCCGTCGGGCCCGAGTAGACGATGGCCGAAAGCTCGGGGACAAACGTGGTCTGCTTGGCCTTGGCGCCCCTGGCCGAGATCGTCAGCGTCACCGGCCCCACCGCCAATCCGGTATAGTGCAGCTCGAGCTTCTCCGACGACGAGGTTAGGCCGCCGCTCGAGCTCTTGCCGTCGATCGTCAGCGACGTCGCCCCGCTCGCATCGGAGTCTTTGACGCTAATCGGGCTGGCGTACGACCCGACGATTTTCTTACCGGCGGCATTCTCGGCAACGACGGTCAACGGCTTCCCCGCCGCGGGAAACGCCGTGCCGGCGGTCGCGTGCGGCACCGCGCCCCACGCTAAGGATGCGATCTTCGTACCGGCGAGCCCGGCCCGCAACAGCTCTTGCGCGCTCGAGAACACCGGCGAGGACGCGGGAAGCGGGACGGTGCCGCACCCCGCCCAGAGGAGTGATGATCCGAGCAGCAGCGCGACCGCCCAGGGTCTCGACCAAGCCATATCCTCATCATCGGCGCTTCCGGCCGGTGAGGCTAGCCGTAGCGGCCGGTGATGTAGTCTTCGGTGCGCTTGTCGCGGGGTTTCGTAAAGATCGTCGAGGTCGAACCCGCCTCGATGAGATCGCCGAGCAGAAAGAACGCGGTGAAGTCGCTGACGCGGGCAGCCTGCTGCATCGAATGGGTCACGATCACGACGGTAAACTCGGCCTTGAGCGACTCGATGAGATCCTCGATCTTGCTCGTGGCGATCGGGTCGAGGGCCGAGGCCGGCTCGTCCATCAGAATGACCTCGGGATCGACCGCCAAGCAGCGCGCGATGCAGAGCCGCTGCTGCTGGCCGCCGGAGAGATCGAGTGCGGAGCGGTGCAGCCGGTCTTTGACTTCGTCCCAGAGCGCGGCGCGGCGGAGGCTGCGCTCGCAGATCTCGACGAGCGCGTCTCGATCGCGCACCCCGTTGATGCGCGGACCGTACGTGATGTTGGCAAAGATCGACTTGGGGAAGGGATTGGGGCGCTGGAAGACCATGCCGATGCGATGACGGATGGTGACCGGATCGACGTCGGGCGCGTAAATGTCGCGATCGTCGAGTAGAACGCGCCCCGTCACGCGCGCACCGGGCGTGAGATCGTGCATGCGGTTGAGCGCGCGCAGGAACGTCGATTTTCCACAGCCCGACGGGCCGATGAACGCCGTAACTCGGTGCCTGCGGATGTGGAGCGAGGCGTCCTTAATCGCGTGAAAGCCGCCGTAATAGACGTCGAGGTCGTCGACGCTCAGTTTCACCTCGGCGGCGGCGGGTTGGCTGGCTTCGCCCGGTGCGGCAGTGACGGTCATGAGCGAGGCGGCTTCGTCGCCGTCCGCGAACACGCTTGCCGAACCTTAAGAATCATTAACGGCCGAGGCCAACGCCTCGTCGTACCATTCACCCGCTTCGCGCAGCGTCATCCCTCGGCAGTACTCTTCGAGAAACGCCACGATTTGGCGGCGCATCGTCGCTTCTTCTCGATCCCGGGCGCGATCCGAGATGCGCGGCATCATGCGTTCAGCCTACCAGCCCGAGATTAGAGGGGGCTTATTGCTGGATTAACTCCGGTCGTCGCGCTTGATGCGCATGATCGGCAGGCGGATCGTGAACGTCGTGCCGCGCCCAAGCATCGACTCGGCCGAGATCGCACCGCCGTGCGCGTCGACGATCCCCTTGACGATCGCCAGCCCCAGTCCGGCACCGCCGCTCTCGCGCGTTCGGGATCGGTCGACCACGTAGAATCGTTCGAAAATGTGCGGCAGATCCCGGTAAGGGATGCCTTCGCCGGTATCGCGGATGCGCACGACCGCGTCGCTGCCGCGCGCGTCGAGCTCCACCTTCACGCGGCCCCCGGCGTTGGTGTGGCGAATGGCGTTGTCGATCAGGTTCACGAAGATCTGCGAAAGCCGGTCCGGGTCGGCCTCGAGCTGTACGGGACGTCCCGCGATCAGTTCCAGCGCGATGCCTTTGTTGGAGGCTTGCGGCTCGAACGAACTGACGATCGGATGCGCGACCTCTTCCAAGTCGATCTCTCGCAGCGCGAGCTTGAGCTGACCGGATTCGGCCCGCGCTTGCTCCAGCAGTTGTCCCACCAGCGCCGCCAGCCGGTCGACTTGTGAGAGCGCCTGCGGTAAAAAGAGATCGCGCGCTTCTTCGTCGGGCGCCTCCAGCACGGTTTCCAGCATGAGTTTGATCGACGATAGAGGCGTGCGAAGCTCGTGCGAAACGTTGGAGAGGAACTCTTTGCGCGCGCGGTCCAGGCGCACCAGCGCGGTTTGGTCGTCGGCGAACAGCACGACCGACGACGACTGGTCGCTGCCGTCACCGAGCGGATAGACCGAGACGCGATAGATTCGCTGTCCCTGTGGGCCGCCCAACGTGATCGGTGCGACCGAGGCTTCGCCCTCCATCGCCTCGTTGATGCGGCGCTCCAGCTCAACGTTGGGAATCGCCTCGATCACGTGGGCGTCTACCGCGCGCGCCGCGTCGAAGCCGAAGATCGATCCGGCGGCCGGATTGGCGAACTCGACACGGCGGTTGCGATCGATGAGGATCACGCCGATCGGAAGTGCGCGCACCATTCGCGCGAACGCCCCGTCGGTCGCCGGGGCGGCGCCGTTGGGCGCCGGCGCCGGCGGAGGCGCCGGCAACGCGGGGACGGGTTTGCGGCGCATCCGTTCGGCCAGCGCACCCGCCGCGATGCCGACCATCACGGCCGGCAACGCCCACACCAGAGACGTCACCAGGGCCGACACGCGCGCCCGGGCTTACGCCTTGAACATGTAACCGCGGCTGCGAACGGTCAAGATGTGCCGCGGCGTTCGCGAGTCTTCTTCGATCTTCTCGCGCAACCAGCGAATGTGCACGCTGACCGTCTGCTGCTCGCCTTCGAAGTCGTAGCCCCAGACTTTGTCGAGCAGCGTCTGGCGCGTCACGACGCGGCCGTGGTTCTCCATCAAGACCCGCAGGAGCGCGAACTCTTTGGGTGCCAGCGACACGTCTTTCCCGCGCACCGTCAACTGCTGCCGGGACGGATCGAGAACGATGCCGCCGAGCGAGATCGCTTCGTCGTGGCCCGACTGGATCGGGGTTTGACGGCGCAGCCGCGCTTTGACCCGCGCCAGAAACTCGTGCAGTGCGAACGGCTTGGTCACGTAATCGTCGGCGCCGAGCTCGAGCGCGAGCACCTTGTCGATCTCCTGATCCTTCGCCGTGAGCATGATGATCGGCACGGAACTGAATTTGCGAATCTCTTTGCAGGCCTCGATGCCGTCGAGCACGGGCAGCATGATATCGAGAACGACGAGATCGGGCTGCTCGCGCTGGGCCATGGCGATCGCGCTTCGCCCATCGCTCGCGGTGACCACCGCGTAACCGCTGCGCTCCAAATTGAAGCGCAGGGTTTGCAGGATGGCCGACTCGTCGTCGACCACCAGGATCTTCTTGTTGAAGTCCGGGCTCTTGACGAAGACGCCCCGGGTCGACTTAGTCTCCAAGGATCCGTTCATACGATTTGGTTATGGCGCTGTAATCCAGCGTCCCGTCCCCCTGAGCGGAGCGAGTAGTGTAGAGTTGGTACGCCAGCGCCGTCGCCGGCATCGGGTGGTCGATGACGCGAGCCGCATCCAGCGCAGCGGCGACGTCTTTGCGAAGCAAGTCGAGCGCGAATCCCCCTTCGAACGTTCCGGCCAGCCACGTCTTGGGCAGCCACTTCTCGAGAACGTAGTTCGACGCCGTCGCCGAGGCAAGCACGTCACGCACGGCGTCGAGATTTGCTCCCGCCTTGCGTGCGAACACCAGCGCCTCCGCGTTGGCAATCATGACGTTCGCGATGATGATCTGATTTACCAGCTTGACGGTTTCGCCCATGCCGACCGGTCCCAGGTGGTGCGGCGTTCCCATCGCTCGCAAGACCGGCTCGATCCGCTCGAAGGTGCGTTCGCTCGCGCCGACCATGATGGCAAGCGTGCCCTCGCGGGCGCGCGCGGGGCCGCCGCTGACCGGTGCGTCGGCGAACTCGACGCCCCGCTCGCCGAGCCGTTGGGCGAAGGCGCGCGACGCGACCGGCGAAATCGTGGACATGTCGACGACGACGCTGCCGGGCTTCGCGCCCGCAGCGACGCCGCGCTCGGCGAAGAGGACTTCCTCGACCTGGGGTGCGTCCGGGACGCAGACGATCACGACGTCCGAGGCGGCCGCGACGGCGGCGGGGTCGGCGGCTTCGCGAACGCCGGTGGCACGCAGACGCTCGATGGCCTCGCGGCGACGGTACGTACTGGCCGTCACCTCGTAGCCGCAACGACGCAGCGAAGCGGCCATCGGCTCGCCCATCGCGCCCAAACCTACAAAACCGAGGGAGAGCTCCACGCCCCGGCCTTTTGGGCGCCGTCGCGCGCGTTTCCCCTGCGTAGGGGCGGCTCGCGGACTGGACGAAGGCGTCGTTGCTATGACTACTGCAACGACCGCACCCGTCGTCCGCCCGACGTTCGACGACCTGAACTTGTCGATCGGAAAGCGCACGCGCTTACACCGGTTCATGTACGAACACGGCCCCGCGAACGGCACGCTCATGATGCTGCCGATCGACCAGGGCTTGGAACACGGGCCGGTCGACTTCTTCGACAACCCCGATTCGATCGACACCGATTGGATCTACCGGCTCGCGGTCGACGGTAACTTTTCCGGCATCGCCCTGCACGTCGGCTTGGCGGAGAAGTATCAAAGGAAGTACGCCGGCCGCGTGCCGCTGCTGCTCAAGGTCAACGGCAAGACCAACATCCCGCCCGACGACGAGGCGTTCAGTCCGCTCACCTCGTCGGTCGAAGACGCGGTCCGGCTCGGCGCCGACGCCGTCGGCTACACCTTGTACGTCGGTTCTCCGGCCCAAGAGCTGGACATTGCCCAGTGCAACGAAGTCCGGCGCGAGTGCGAGCGCTACGGCATGCCGCTGGTCATTTGGGCCTACCCGCGCGGCTCGGCCGTTCGCGCCAAGGGGGGCATCGACTCGCTCTACGCCGTCGACTACGCCGCGCGCGTCGCCTGCGAGGTGGGTGCCGATATCGTCAAGCTCAACGAGCCGGTCTGGAAAGCCGACGACGCGAGCAAGCTGCCCAAGCCCTACAACACGCTGGAGTTCACCGACGTCGACGGCTTGCGTAAGGTAGTGAAGTCGGCGGGGCGGACCCTCGTGCTGGTCTCGGGCGGAAGCAAGATGGGCGACGACGCCACCATCCACAAGGCCCGCATTGCGATGGAAGCGGGTTGCGTCGGTCTCATCTTCGGGCGTAACATGTGGCAGCGCAGGGAAAACGACGCGATCGCGATGGCCTCGCGCATGCACGAAGTCATGAAGGCGTACGGACAGGAGCAGTAATTTCTATCGAGGAGCGCGTCAACGCCGCGCTGGACAAGGTGCGTCCCGGCATCGTCGCCGACGGTGGGGACGTCTGGCTCATCAAGGTCGAAAACGGAATCGCCTACGTCCAGATGCTGGGCGCCTGCGGCGGCTGTGCCGCGGCCAACATGACCCTCAAAGGCGCGATCGAGCAGATCGTCGTCGCCGACGTCCCCGAAGTCCGCGAGGTCGTCTCGCTTTAGCTTCTTGGCGTTCGGCGGGGTTTGGGCTTCGCCGCTGCTCGAGGTGGCGTTCGTCGCGGTTTGGGCTTCGCCGCTGTCCGAGTTGGCGTTCGTCGCGGTTTGGCTTCGCCGCTGTCCGAGGTGGCGTTCGTCGCGGTTTGGCTTCGCCGCTGTCCGAGGTGGCGTTCGGCGGGGTCTGGGCTCCGCCGCTCGGACGTTCGTCGCTCACCTCCTGTTCGCTCCTACTCCTCTGCTTTTTCGCAACGGTTAAATGAATTCGACCTCCTGTCTTTTGCGAAAAAGTCAGAGGCCTCGCTTGGCGAAGCCCAAACCCCGCCTCACGAAACCGCGCGCTTCGCCAAGCCAAACCGCGCCTCACGTAACCACGCGTTTCGCTAAGCCCAAACCCGCCTCACCCGGAACGGCGTGGACGCACCTTTTCTCGACTTCAGTGCCGCCGCAACGCCAATAAAAAGTGTGTGGGAGGGCGTGCGACGCCTCACCCAAGTACAAAAATTTAAATTATGATGAGCGAAGCGCGGTTGAATTTTTTTGAAAATTATCGAGCGAAGCGCGGTTGCAACTCTTAGAAAATTGTCGAGCGAAGCGCGGTTGCACTCTTAGCAAATCATCGAGCGAAGCGCGGTTGCACTCCGCGAGCGAGGCGTGCGATTTTTCCGCAAAAGCCAGGATGGCGAATTCATTTGGCCGTTGCGGAAAAACGCACGAGCAGGAGCGAACAGGAGGTGAGCGACGAGCGTCCGAGCGACGGAGTGTGACCGCGCTGAGCGACGCCGTCCGAGCGATGGAGTGCACCGGGCTGAGCGACGAGAGGCCGACGGAGTGCAACCGCGCCGAGCGACGAGACGCCGATGGAGTGCAAACGGGCTGAGCGGCTAGGTGTGGGAGGCGCAGCGCGCGCAGTACCAGCTGACCGCGCCTTCGTGCTGGCGGGGGACCATGTGTTCGCGCGTTCCGCGGCGTCCGCAGTTCGCGCAAGCGTACGTCCGGCCGATGGCGCTGCCCCCCGGAACGGTCTCTTCGTGACGTTTGGCGACGTAGAAGATCGCGTAGATGACGATCCCGACGACCAGCGGCGCCCAGGCGAAGAACGTGTCGAAGGCGGTCTGGGAAATCTGCGGCTCCATGCCGCTCGGTTTCCAGCCGGCGCGGGAGCGTACCTCGCCGGGTGGGTAGAAATCCGCGACATGGAGCGAGAGGCGCGGCTCCGCGAAAGACTAGTCTCCCGCCTCGAAGCGGCCGACACCTTGCGGCGGCAAAGCGTCGCAGCCGCGATGCGGACCGTACCGCGGCACCGCTTTTTGCCGGGCGTTTCGATCGACGAAGCCTATGCCGACCGCGCGATTGCCATCAAAGCCGAGGGCGGCGAAGTGACGGCGTCGGTCTCGCAGCCCGGTATGATCGCGCAGATGCTCGAGCTGCTGCAGGCCGAGCGCGGCGACCGCATTCTCGAGATCGGAACGGGCAGCGGCTATAATGCGGCATTACTGGGCGACATCGTCGGACCGCAGGGATCGGTCACGACGATCGATCTCGACGACGAACTCGCCGAGCGCGCGCGCGCAACGCTGGACGCAGTGGGGTGCCGCAACGTCCGGGTGCTCGCGGCCGACGGCGCGCAGCCGCAGGCGGCGCAGTTCGACCGGCTCATCGTGACCGCGCGCAGCGACGACATCGCCGCAGCCTGGTGGAACGCGGTCCGAAACGCGGGCCGAATGGTCGTCCCGCTGCGGCTCGAAAGCGCCGGCGAGTACGCGGTCGGTTTCGACTTGAGCGGAAAGCGGCTGATCAGCGTGGGCGCGTGGCCGTGCGCGTTCGTTGCGATGCGCGGCACGATCGCAGCCCCGGCGACGACCGAGCTCTTCTATCGCGATCCCGCGGAACGCGGTAAGACCGCGCACGTCCGCAGAATTGCGAACGTCGTGGCCGTGCGGCGCGAAGACGCGACGCCTTCCCTGCTCAACGAAGCCGACGTGGTGGTCGCCCGTCCGGTGACCTTTTTCGGCGTTACGTTCCGGCCTTCTTGAAATACGCGGCGTTGATTTCCGTGTATTTCTGATACTGCTCGGGAACGTCGGAATCGGCGTAGATCGCCTCCACCGGGCATGCCGAAACGCACGCGCCGCAATCGATGCACACTTCCGGATCGATGTACAGCATATCGTCGTCGTCCTTGCCGTGAATGCAGTCGACCGGACAGACGTCGACGCACGACTTGTCCTTGGTGCCGATGCACGGTTCGGTGATGACGTAAGCCATGAAATGCTGATTCCTTTACGGGGCGAGGGGGACGGCGGCGGCAACGCCGGGCTTCGCCAGCTATTTGCAACCGCCCCTGTGGACCCCTCGGTTCGGCCTAGGTGGCGGGGCGGCCGCGAACGGCTCGCAGTATCCAGAGTAAGACCACGGCGCCGATGAGCGCGCAGACCATACTCGCAAGGTTGAAGCCCGTAACGCCCGCGTGGCCAAAAAAGCGGTAAATGAAGCCGCCGATCAGGGCGCCGATGATGCCGACGATGATGTCGCCGATGATGCCCCCGGGGCCCTCACCGGGAACGACCCAGCGGGCGACCAGACCAACGATGAGCCCGAAGATGATCCATGCCAGAATAGACATGCGCTAAATCCTCCTGTTCAAGGCTAGACTTCCCCTCGGCATCCCCCGGCGAAACCAGGCAGCCGCGAGCCCGACGGATCCGCCAGGCAAATCCTCGTCCGCCGCGGAGTATACCGCATGAACCGAATAGTCGTGCCTCTGGCCGCGGCAGCCCTGCTTGCCGCCCCCGTGGCGACCGTCGCCGCATCCGAACCGACCGAAATCGTGGTGACCGGACAGGCCACGATTTCGATGCAGGCGGATCAGGCCGTCGTCGAGGCGAGCATCGAGACGAACGCGCCCGGTGCCGACGACGCCGTCGGCCAAAACAACGCCTTGTACGATCGCGTCGTCGCCGCGCTTGAGAAGATCGGCGTGCCGCGTTCCAACATCTCGCTGACGTACTACAACGTCCGCTACCAGCGGCGTCCGGAAGACGAGAGCTCCGACGCTCAGGCGCGCACGGGTTACTTCGTGAACCGTGCCTTCACGGTCAAGGTCGCGGCCGGGAAGGCCGGACCGGCGATCGACGCCTGCGAGAGCGCGGGGAACGTCGCCATCAACGGCGTGAACTTCGGCATCGCCGACGATCGTTCGGCCCGCTCGCAGGCTATGGCTAAGGCGGTTGCCGACGCTCGCGAGAAAGCCCAGGTTCTGGCCGCGGCGGCCGGGCTCCACATCGTCGGGATCAAGAGCGTCGACGAGGGCGGCTTCTCGACGCCGATGATCCGCATGATGGGCCCCGCTCGGGCGGCTCCCGAGGCACTTCCGCCGACTCAGCTCGACCAGTCGAGCGTCGGCGTCTCGGCAAACGTCAATATAACGTTCTTGGCGGCGCCCTGATCGAAACTCGCCTTCCCTACGGCGGGTATCACCGGCGATGAACACCGTCTGCGACACCTGCGGCCGACAACCCGCCCCGATCTTCGACGGCACGCGCCACACCTGCGCGCAATGCGCGCAGCGACAGGCCGTCGCTCGCGCCCTGCCGTTTTTCGGGGCCGCACTGGCGGCCGCGGGGCTGATCGCCGGCAGCGCCCTACTGGCCGATCGCCTCGCGCAGCAGCAGCAGGGCGAATCGGGCGGACCTTCCCCGTTGGACGAGCTGACCAAGCGGCTGCGCGGGGGAACGCCGACCCTCGGCAGTTATTCG
>DATJUC010000072.1:0-11635 GCA_035502675.1 Candidatus Acidiferrales bacterium
CGACGCCATCGCACAACGGCTTCAGCGCCAGGTCGAAAAGTTGCCGGACGTGAGCGACGTCTACATTCCCCAGGACGTCGACGCCCCGTCGCTGACGATTCGCGTCAACCGGCAGCGCGCCGAAGAGCTGGGGTTAACCCAACAAGAGGTCGCCGACAATCTCATTACCGCGCTGACGTCGAACGACATGATCGAGCCGGGTTATTACATCGATCCGAAGAACGGCAACCAGTACTTCATGTCGGTCCAGTATCCCGAGAACCAGATGGGCTCGCTCGAGGACTTGAGTACGATCCCGTTGCGCGGTCCCGACGGTCAGCAAGTCATGATGGACTCGGTCGCGCAGGTGACGCGCACGCTGGCCCCGATCGTCGTTACGCACTATCAGCTCGACCGCGAGATCGACGTCTACGTCAATTCAAAAACCGAAAACCTCAAGCAGCTGCAAGCCGACGTGAGCCGGATCGTGGCCGCGACCTCGACGCCCAAGGGTGTGACGATCGCCATTCACGGGGCGGTCAACGCCATGGATAGCTCGATCAAGGATTTCGTGAGCGGCCTTTTGCTTGCGGTCGTGCTCGTCTACCTCGTGCTGGTCGCCCAGTTCCGGTCGTTCGTCGATCCGTTCATCATCTTGTTTGCCGTTCCGCCGGGCATCGCGGGGGCGCTCGTGACGCTTTGGCTGACCGGATCGACGCTCAACGTCATGTCGCTGATGGGACTGGTCATGATGGTCGGCATCGTCGTCTCGAACAGCATCCTGATCGTCGACCTGGCGCACCGCATTCGTGAATCGATGCATGAGAACGCGGTCAAGGCCGTTGCGGTCGCGTGCCGGATGAGGTTGCGGCCGATCCTGATGACGTCGCTCGCCACGATCATCGGCCTGATTCCGATGTCGTTCGGACTCGCGCCCGGGAGCGAATCCTACGCTCCGCTGGCCCGCGTCGTGATCGGCGGCCTGACGTTCTCGGTCGTGATTACGGTCTTCATCGTGCCGGCCATGTTCGTGATGATCCATCGCGAGCGTTTCGCGCGGCATCCGCACACCGAAGCCGCGGGAGCGAATCCGTGAGATTCGCGCGCGCGCTGGCCGCGGCGGCGATCGCTCTGGCGGTGATGGCTCGGGGGTCGATTGCGGCGGCGCAGCCGCCGACGCTGACGCTCGCGCAAGCCCAGCACATGGCGCTGCAAGAACATCCGCAGATCAAGGTCGCGCAGTTCGACGTCGCCGCCGCCCAGGAAGGAATCAACATCGCTCGGGCCGCGTACGCCCCACAGGTGTACGGGTCGGCCGTCTCCACGCTCGCAAAGCCCGATACGCGGGTCGGTGCGTACGTCAACGGCATCACGGATCCGACGGTGCTTCAGCGTACCGCCGCCGGACTGCTCGTCAGCCAGTACATCACCGACTTCGGCCGTACGGCCGCCGTCGTGCGCACGTACCAGCTGGGTGCGAAGTCGCAGGCCGAGCGCAGCGCCGCGACGCGTCTGACCGTCCTGTTGAACGTGACGCAAGCGTACTTTGAAGTGCTCCGTGCCGAGGCGCTCCTGCGCGTCGCGCTGGAGACCGTCCGGGAACGCGATACGCTGCTTCGCCAAATCAGCGCGCTCCAGCACGCGGGACTGCGTTCCACGCTCGACGTGAGCATCGCCCAGCGCGATCTCGCTTCGGCACGGCAGATTTTGGTCGAAGCCCGCGCCCGCCGCCGCGACACGATGGCGTCGCTCTCGGAGGCGATGGGATCGCCCGTGGACACCGACTACACGCTGGTCGAGCCCCATGCACTGCCGGCGATTCCGTCGTCGGTCGGCCCGCTGATCGACGAAATGCTGGCCGACAATCCGGCGCTTCAGGCGGAGCGCACGACGGCGGCGCAGGCGGCGAGCAACGCGACCGCTGTGGCGAAGCAGACCTCGCCGGTCGTCGAAGGGTACGGCTATTTCGGCGGCACGCCGATCCGGGCGATGAACCAGCAGATCAACTCGGCGTACGCGACCGCGGGTATCTCGCTCGTCGTGCCGATCGCCAACGGCGGCGAGCTCAAAGCCGAAGCGCGACAGGCTCAAGACCAGGCGTTGTCGGCGTCGGCTGCGGTGGTCGACGAGCAGAACCAGCTCTTGTCGCAGACGCGCGTCGCCTACGAAGACGTCGTGGCGGCCCGCAGCAATATCGATGCCACCCGGCAAATCGTGGTCACGGCGCGTCAGACGCTCGCCCTGACCGAGGCCCGCTACCGCATCGGCCTGAATTCGATCGTCGATCTGAGCCAGGCGCAATTGCTGGAAACGCAGGGCGAAATCGACTATCAGAACGCGATCTACGATTACATCGAACAGGGCGCCGGCCTCGAGTTCGTGATTGGAGCCCTCGCTCCGGCAGCTTAAATATAGCGACGAACCACTACTCGCTTAAGCAATCGTTTAAAAATCCTTAACCTTGGCGGCTTAGACTTCTTTTTAACCTGGCAAATCCCACTCCGCTTTAGAGTAAGGACGTTTTAGCGTGTGTAAGAGACTGCTCGGGTTGACGTTTGGGCTCGCAGCGTCGCTCGTCGCGATGACCGGACTGGCATCGGCGGAAACACAGGCCACGCCGAATCAGCAGGCGGTCGCGCAAGCCTCGCCCGAACCAACCCCAACTCCCGATCCGCTCACGTTCCACGGGTACTATCGCGCCTATTACTTCACGCGGCAGAACGCGTCGAACAATCCGGGCGTTCAGTTCAACTTCAGTCCGGGCGCGAAGTATAACTCGAACGCCGTCAACCAGGCGTCGTTCAACATGGGCGTTCAGCTGCACCTCGACTACCATTTCATTAACAGCGGCTTTTACGTCGGCGGGGGCTATTTCTACGCCAACCCGATGAACGGCCCGTGCTCGGTGGCCGCCAATAACGCCAACGGGATGCCGTGCGTCCATCAGACGCCGCCCAACACCAATCCGGACAACACCCTGCCCGGTTTCGCGCTCTCGACCTTCGATGAGGCCTACGGCGGCTATACGATGGGCGCGCTCAACGTCAAAGCCGGCGATCAGATCATCAACACGCCGTGGGCCAATCCCGACCTCTCGCGCATCAAAGCCGACGCCTTCCAAGGCGCCGACGCCACCTATTTCTTGCCGAACGGTTTGAACTTCGATGCCATGGACATGTGGCAGTTTCAAGCGCGCGGCGCTTCGACGTTCCAAAATACGACGCTGCTGACCAGTTATCCGGCCGGCGGCGGCGGCCTCGAAAAAAACATCTACGTGCCGGACTGCACGAATACGAACTGCATCGGCATCATCACGCCGGGCTTTTTCATGGGCAAAGTCGGCTACGTGACGCCGCCGTCGAACACGGGCAATCCGTGGCAAGTCGACGGCTATCTGTACTCGGTCGCCGACATCGTCAACATGTACTGGGGCGACTCGAGGTATACGTTCTCGAGCGTGCGCGATCGGCCGTGGGTCGAGCTTCAGGGGGGCTGGGAATCCAATACCGGCAACTCGGTCGTCGGCAAAATCCAGAGCTCGCTATTCGGTCTCCGCGCCGGCGTCAACGTTACCAAGAACATTACGGTGACCGCCGCCTTCGACACATTGCCCTGGCATACCGATCAGGTGTATCTGCCGCACGGAGCGACGTGTAACAACAGCAACTATCAGATCAGCACGTTCCGCGTCTCCTTCAAATACTTCTTGCCGCTCCAGGCCGGCCAGTGCTTCACGAATCCCTCGACGGGACTCACCTCGGTGTATTACGGCGGCTGGGCGAGCCCGTATACCGACAACTGGGCGACCGATCCGATCTTCACGACCTCGATGATCCAAGGTATGGCCGACCGGCGCGCTCCCGGAACCTCGGAGAAAGTCGTCGCTACCTTCACCTCCAACAATCATCGCTTCGTGTTCTTCGGAACGTACGCGTGGTACGACTACAGCAACGCCCTCGTGCTGGAAAACACGACCGAATACGATCTCGACGGAGCCTACCGCTTCAGTCAGTGGAAGGGAACCGGACCGTACCGCGGTCTCATGTTGCGCCAGAGAATCGGCGTTCGCTCGCAAACCAATACGTACTTCCCGGACGCCGCGTCGTATCTGGGCGGCTTCCCGCTCTTCAAATACAGCCGTTCGCAGCTCGAATACGACTTCTAAAAAACGCCGAACGCACGACAGGATAGGAGCCGGGTCCACGGCAGTTGGCCCGGCTCTCTACCTGGGGACGGGTAGTCCCAACAAGGCGGGCGAGGGGCTGCTCGACCGCGGCATCGCCCCTTCCGGACCGGGCGCGGCTTCGCCAAGGTGAGCTCAGTTACTTTTTAATATAGAGACATAGGTCAATTTATGAGTCCCCAAGAATGGTGACTGAAATCACTATTTTTGGAGGGTGAATTCCTCGTGCGCTCCCGGCTCTATGGGGTGGGCTTGACCGCCCTGCTGATCGCTATTGTCTCGGCCGCGCCTGCACCGGTCGACGCCCAAGCCGTCCCATCCCCGGCCCCGACCGCAACGCCGGATCCATTGACGTTCGACGGATTCGTCCGCTCGTATTACTTCACACGGCAGAACGCTTCGAACAATCCGGGGGTTCAGTTCGATTACACGCCCAAAGCGCCGTATATCTCCAACGCCGTCAACCTGGCGACGTGGAGTACCGGCGTGAGCCTGAGTGCGACCTACCGATTTCCGGACGGCGGCTGGTTCGCGCGCGCGTCGTACTTTTATTCCAATCC
This sequence comes from Candidatus Acidiferrales bacterium, assembly GCA_035502675.1. Classification (GTDB taxonomy): domain Bacteria; phylum Vulcanimicrobiota; class Vulcanimicrobiia; order Vulcanimicrobiales; family Vulcanimicrobiaceae; genus DATJUC01. The sequence goes on from DATJUC010000072.1 coordinate 4,723, forward strand.
GCTGAACGGTCCGTGCTCGGTCGCGGCCAACAATCTCAAAGGCGCCAAGTATCCGTCGCCCAGCTGCACGTCGCAAGTTCCGCCGAACACCAATCCCGACGATGCAATGCCCGGCTTCGCGCTGAGCACGCTGTACGAAGCGTTCGTCGGCTACGACGCGCGCGGCTGGTCTGGAAAGATCGGCGACCAGCTCTTTACCTCGCCGTGGGCGAACCCGGCCGACACGCGGCTGAAGCCGGCCGCCTTTCAGGGCGCCGACGTATCGTATAGCGCGCCTGCCGGGTGGCAGGTCGAGGGGGCCGACATGATCGAGTTCGAGGGGCGTGCGAACGCGGCGTTTACCGACACGACGCTGCTCACGAGCTATCCGGCCGGCGGCAGCGGCGGTCTCCCTTCGAATATTTACGTTCCTAACTGCTACGCTTCCGGGTGCGACGGCATCCACACCAACGGCTTCAGCTACGGGCGCATAGGCTATGAAAGCTCGTCGAGCCCGCTCTCCGGCAACGCCTACTTCTACGGCGTCCAAAATATTGTCGACATGTGGTGGTTCGATGCCGCCTACCGCATCGCGCCGGTGAGTTGGCAGCCGACGATCGCCTTGCAAGGCGGCTTCGACCGCAACGCCGGGCTGAGTTACGTCGGAAACGTGGACAGCGACGTGTTCGGGTTCAAGCTCCGTGCCGTGCCCGCAAAAAACGTTGCGGTGTCGTTCGGGTTCGACGACATTCCATGGAAGACGTCGTCGCTCGTCCTGCCGTCGTACGTCTCGTGCAGTTCGACCGGAGCGACGCCTTCGTACCAGATCAAAGTTGCGCCCGGCAAGACGTTTCCATACTTTCTACCCTCGCAGGTGGCGCAATGCTCGACCAGCGCTGCCGGCGTTACGACGCTGTATCTGGGCGGGTGGGCGAGCCCGTACACCGATGCCTACACCTCGGACCCGCTCTTTACCACCAGCGAATATCAAGGGATGATTCAGCACCGCTCCCCGGGGACGTCGGAGAAGATTCAGGCTACCTTTACGTCCCGCAATAATCGCGTCGTCTTCATTGCGAGCGACGCCTGGTACGACTACGGAAACGCGCTGGCGCCCCAGAACACGAACGAATGGGATCTCGACGGCCGCTATCGCTTTAGCCCGTATTCCGGGCAAGGCCCGTATCGCGGTCTCGTCCTGCGCGATCGCTACCAGCAGCGCACGGCGACCAACACGTACTATCCGATACCGGTCGTCCCGGGCCTTCCCTATCTGGGCGGGATTCCGTTGCTGAAATATAACCGCGTGCAAGCCGAGTACGACTTTTAGCGGCAAGGGAATTGGAGCAGCGCCGACAGGCTAGGCGCGGCGCGGTTCGGAATATTCGCGGCTCATGGCTGCGACGATGAAGGCACTCTGCAAGACCGGAGCTTCGGCCGGTTTCGAGCTGCGCGAGATACCGGTGCCGGCGATCGGCCCGACCGACGTCCTGATCCGCGTCGAGAAAGCGGGCGTCTGCGGCACCGACTATCACATCTATAGTTGGGACAAGTGGGCGCAAGCCCGTATCAAACCGCCCCTGGTCGTCGGGCACGAGTTCATGGGGACGGTGGCGGCCGTCGGCGACGCGGTTCGCGCGGTGCGTACCGGCGACCGGGTTTCGGCGGAAGGGCACATCGCGGATCTCACGTGTCTGCTGTGCCGCACCGGACAGGCGCACATCTGCGAACGCGTGGAGATCATCGGCGTCGATCGCGACGGTGCGTTCGCCGAATTTATCGCAATGCCCGAATACAACGTTTGGAAGCTCGATCCGGCCATTCCGGACGAGTACGCCGCGATCTTCGATCCGCTCGGCAATGCCGTCCACACGGTGATGGCGGCCGGCGTGAGCATCAAGAGCGTCGTGATCACCGGCGTCGGCTCGATCGGCCTAATGGCCATCCCGGTCGCGCGCGCCGCCGGTGCGTCGTCGGTCTACGCGATCGACGTCAACCCGTCGAAGCTCGAGCTCGCCAAACGGCTCGGGGCCGACGCCACGTTCCTGGCGACGCAGTCGGGGCTGGTGGAGCACATCCGAGCACTTACCAGCGGTGACGGCGTCGACGTTCTTCTCGAAATGTCGGGGAGCGGCGTCGCCATCGACCAAGGCCTGCAGATGGTGCGCAACGGCGGAACGGCCGCCCTTCTGGGAATTCCGAGCGACAACGTGAACATCAACCTTGCCGAGCGCATCATCTTCAAAGGGCTCACCGTCCTGGGGATCAACGGGCGGCGCATGTTCGAGACGTGGTACCAAACGCAGGCGCTGGTCAAGAGCGGTCGCGTCGATCTGCGCGGGATCATCACGCACGTGCTGCCGTACCAGCAATTCGACCGCGCGTTCCAGCTGATGCGCGATGGCGAAGCCGCCAAGATCGTGCTCGACTTCAAAGGGGATGCAAGTACGTCATGAATCAAGCGTTCGAAGCCAAGCTCCGCGGCGACCTGGACAAGCTCAAGGCGGCCGGCACGTACAAGCACTTACGCCACTTGACGACGCCGATGGCGCCCGAAGTCCACATGGAAGAAGCCGGCGACGTCATCGTGCTTTCGAGCAACAACTACCTGGGTCTCTCGGATAATCCGGAGGTCGTCGAAGCCGGGAAGCGCGGCCTCGACAAGTACGGGGCCGGCACGGCCTCCGTGCGCTTCATTTGCGGAACGTTCGACGTGCATCGAACCCTCGAGCGCCGTATCGCCGATTTTCTCGGGACCGAGTCGGCTCTGTCGTACGTAGCGTGCTGGAATGCCAATACCGGGCTCTTCGCAACCATCTGCGAGGAGGGCTCGGCGATCGTTTCCGACGAGCTGAATCACGCTTCGATCATCGACGGCGTGCGCCTCGCGACGAAGGCGCGCCGCGAGCGGTATCGCCACAGCGACATGGGCGAGCTCGAATCGAAGCTCCAAGCAGTGCAAGGCTGCTTCCCGATCGTCGTCGTCACCGACGGCGTCTTCTCGATGGAAGGCGATCTAGCCAAGCTTCCGCAGATGGTCGAACTGGCCCGGCGCTACGGAGCGATCGTCGTGGTAGACGACTCGCACGGCACCGGCGTGATGGGAAAAACCGGGCGCGGTACGATCGAACATTACGGGCTGACCGGCAAAATCGACGTGATCACCGGAACCCTCGGAAAGGCGTTGGGCGGCGCGGCCGGCGGATTCGTGGCCGGGACTTCCGCGCTCGTCGACACGCTGATTCAGCGGTCCCGCCCGCAGTTATTTTCCAACGCGCTGCCGGCGACGGTCGCGTGCAGTGCGATGGCGGCGATCGACTATCTCGACGCGCACCCCGAACTGGTCGAACGCTTGCGTGAGAATACCGCGTACTTTCGCGCGGGCTTGCAGCGAATCGGTCTTCGTCCGCTAGAAGGGGAGAGTGCGATCGTTCCGATCATCGTCGGCGAAACCGCCGCGGCGATCGCGGTGAGCGACAAACTCTTGAAGAAAGGCGTGTTCGTGACCGGATTCGGCTATCCGGTCGTGCCCGAAGGGACGGCGCGCGTTCGGGTGCAAATGAGCGCGGCCCTCACGAAGGACGAGATGGATCGCGCGCTCGCGGCCTTCGAGGAAGTAGGCAAGGAGACGGGCCTTACCACGGCCGTTCGCTAGCGTTCCAGCGCTAGCGCGTTTCGAAGCGCCCGGGTGCCGGGTAGAACTCCGGCATGAGTGACCTAAAGACCAATCTCGATAACACGCGCAAGAACGTTCGCGACACCGTCGACGAGGCGATGCACCGCTCTGCAGCCGAAGGGGAACGCGCCCGCCGCGATATCGAAGGCGATGCGATGACGCCCGGCGAGAAAGTGACGTCCGTTGCCGACGAAGCGAAGCACCGCACCGAGGCGGGCATGGATCACGCCAAGCGCAAGCTGCGCGGCGACGACACCGCTTGAGCGGCGCGGCTCAAGCGTCGAGAAGGAGCTCGCGTTCCGCGAAGGCGTGATTCGAGTTCAAATACCAGGTTAATCGGCAGACGCGGCACGTGCTGCAAATCGGAACGCCGCCACCGAGATCGACGTCTCGACGAGGATCGCTGCGATCCTCGCGAGCGTCGAGCTCGGCCGAACCGCACCGCGGACAAACGCTCACGCCATCACGCTTTCAAAGAGAACGTGCGGTAGCGTACCGTTCCTGACCATATACACTCCCTGGAGAGACCTGCGCGGCGTATCATTCGAGTGCCTACTCGAGAACCCGCCAAGCCGCTTCGTCCGGAATGTTCAAATATTGTAAGACGACGGCTTACATAGCGGCGCGGCGGCGATGGCCGCAACGTGAGCGGCGTCGCGCCGCACGGGCGTCGAGCCTAGGAGACGCCGGCCCAGCCTAACGTGTTGGGGAGAGGCCCGCATAGAGGTTGGCGAGGGACGTCGTCCGCGCGTCGATCAGCGCCGTGGCGCCGGCTACGAGCGCCGCTTCGTTGGAAAGATCGACACCGAGAAACTTTCGTTCCAAGGCCGCAGGCGTGTCGTTGAACCCGTTTTTCAGGAGCGCGACGTAACGCTTGGAGAACGCGGCCGGGTCCCGTTTGTAATCGGAGAAGTACTGCAGCGCCAGAAGCCCGGCATAGAGATAGTTGACGTCGTACAGCGGGTCGGTATAGAACAAGCGATCGCGGGCCCAATACAGCGCGACGTCGGGGCCGGCGCCGGCGGATGGGTCGTAACGCAGGAAGGCCGCGCTCGACAGACGGCTGAGGTCCGCGCAGGTTCGGATGGTGCCGTCGTCGACGCCGCGATAGATGCTTTGCTCTAAGTCGGTTTCCTGCGCCGAGCGGAAAACCTGGAAGGCCGCATCGTCGATAAATGCATTGAGGTAATACGCGCGCTCGCGAGTGCCGTTCGCGGTTTCGTAGAGGTGATCGAGCAGCAGCAGCTCGTTGAAAATCGCAAATGACTCGAACATGAAGTGCGGGCCGTCGTTGTACGCAGCAATCGGCTGCGCGAGATTCATGAATTGCCGGTGCACCGCGTGCCCGGATTCGTGGGCAAGCGCCCTGACCGCGTTGGTCGTGCGGTCGAAGGCGCCGTAGAAGACGCCCGATTCGCTTCCGGATGCGCCCACCGAAAAGCCGCCGGGGTCGCAGTGCGGATCGCTGCAAATCTCCAAGCGGCGTTGGGCCGGATCGAGTAAGGCGGCGTAGGCGCCGGCATAGGCTTCACCCATCGGTTGCTCGGCGGCCAGAATCGTGGAAACTGCCGCGACGACGGGGAACGGCGGCGGCGAAAATGCCGGCTCCGGAGCGGTCCGTGCGACCGCGAGGTACCGGGCGTAGCTGGTGGAGTGCCGCACGGCCTGGAGCGTCCGTTCGACCGACGCCGGAGTCAACGATTTGTCGAAATACGATGCCTCGACGGCGTCGGCGAAGCCGCGCAGACGCGCGATACCGTTGCGGCCCGTCGCGATCGAGATCAGCAGCGCGGCATAGGCGTCACGATGCGCGGCGATCGCTTCGCCGGAGTTGCGCAACGCCTTGTAGGAGGACGCGTTGGCGTCGAGCACGGGATCGATCGCAGCCGCGACCGCACGTGCCGACGCCGGATCGAGTTGGTGGCGCGCCTCCGCCAGACTCGAGAGCAGCAGGTAGCGGTAGGGATCCAGCGACGGCGACTGCGTGAGCGCGACGATTTTCCCGTAGCCGAGATCTTGGGCCGCACGCACGACGCGGGCGTCGAGGCGGTCCTGCACGTCGCCCAGGGCGTCGTCGGCTTTGGCGTCGGCCGTGTCGCGATCGTCTTCCTCGGCCAGGAGATAGAGGTAGACGTCGTTGCGGCCGATCAGCTGCAGCAACGCATCGTATCGTTGAAGCCACGCCAGCAATGCGGGTCCGGTTCGCGGCGTCTCCGAAGCCACGAACGTTCCAGCTTCGGCAAAGAGCGCTCTGCGGCTCTGCGCTTCGGCCGCCGCCGACGGAAAGTAGTGTCCGAGGTCGATCTGATAGCCGGCATCCGAAGATGCCCCAAGGGTGACGGCGGCGAGCACCGCGACCATCCAGCGCCGGTTCACACGATCATCGTAACAGTGCGCTTCGCGTCTCGTCTAGGACGGAATTCGAACTGCCTCGCAGGCCTCTTCGCACCACCGTTCGATTCTTGTGGCGATGGCGTCGCGGATCGCGCGAACGCTCTCCAAGCGCTCGTCGCGAGTGCCCTGGAGAGCGGAGGGGTCCGGAAAGCTCCAGTGAAGACTGCGGCCGGCGCCGGGAAAAACCGGGCAACGCTCCGCGCCGGCATCATAGCAAACGGTGACGACGAAGTCGTAGCGGCGCCCCGCCTCGAATAGCTCGAACGCGCTCTTGGTCTGTTTGTGTGAAATGTCGATGCCGGCTTCGCGCATGACGTCGACGACGAGAGGATTGAGCGTTCCGGGTTCGAGGCCGGCGCTCTCGGCGTGAAAGTCGTGCGGGCATCGCGCGTTCAGAAAAACCTCGGCCATTTGACTGCGGGCGGAATTGTGAACGCAGACGAACAGCACCGATCGTTTCACGCCGTCGCCGGCTCTCCTCGGAACCACGCGAACAACGCGGTCGCCGCCACGGCGCCGAGCAGCTGCGCCAGGACGAATGCCGGCACGTCGGCCGGCGCAATTCCTGCGAACGTATCGCTGAGCGATCGCGCGATCGCCACGGCGGGGTTCGCGAACGACGTAGACGCGCTAAACCAATACGCGCCGACGATGTACGCCGCCACGGCGAAGGCGGTCACCGGTGCCCGGTATCGGGCGCAGCCCCAGATGACCGCGAGCAATCCGAACGTTGCCACGAACTCGCTGAAAATCACGCCGGAACCGTGCCGAACGTGGTGCGACACGAAGACGGCGGGCTGCGAGAACATGACGTTCGCCGTGGCGACGCCGGCAACGGCGCCTGCAAGTTGGGCGACGACGTAG
>DATJUC010000073.1:0-5846 GCA_035502675.1 Candidatus Acidiferrales bacterium
ATTCTCCAGCACGACGATCGCGTCGTCGACGACCAATCCGGTCGCCAGCGTCAGCCCGAACAGCGTCAGCGTGTTGATGCTGAAATGCAGCAGATGCATCGCCGCAAACGTGCCGATCAGCGAGACCGGGATCGTGACCGACGGAATCAGCGTGCTATGCCAGTTCTGCAGGAAGACGAAGATGACGAGGATGACGAGCAGGATCGCGATCAGGAGCGTCACGACGACCTCCTTGATCGAGGCCTGGACGAAGTCGGACGTGTCGAAAGCGATGTGATAGTCGATGCCCGCCGGGAAGTAGTGCTCCAAACGGGCCATCGTCGCGCGCACGTTCTTTGAAATCTGCAGCGAGTTGGCGGTGGGCTCGCCCTCGACCGCCAGCACGACGGCGGTTTGCCCCTGATAGCGTCCCGAGGTGATGTAGTTTTGGGCGCCTAGTTCGACGTCGGCGACGTCGCCCACGCGCAAGTAGCCGCCGTTGGGCTGCGCCTGAATGACGATCTGCTTGAACTGTTCGACCGAGTTGAGACGGCCGTTGAGTTTGATCGGAATCTGGAAGGGCTGGGAGCCCGTCGTCGGGGGTTGGCCGATCGAACCCGGGTAGACGTCGACGTTGTTTTGCTTGATCGCGTTGATGAGCGTGTCGAGCGAAATGTTGTTGGCCTGCAGCTTGTGCGGATCGACCCAGATGCGCATGCCGTAGGTACGATCGCCCAGGACGTTGACTTGTCCCACGCCCGGAACGCGTTTGAGCTCTTCGAGCACGTTGAGGTCGGCATAGTTGCTGACCGCGACGTCGCTCACGGCCGAACTGGTCGAGACCATGGCGACGGCGATGGTGATGTTACCCGAGCTCTTTTCGACGCTGACGCCTTGGTTTTGTACGGCTTGCGGGAGCTGGGCCAACGTGAGATCGACGCCGTGCTGAACGTTGGTCTGATCGGTGGTCGGGTCCGTTCCGAGCTTGAACGTGCAGGTGATCGTGCTGGTGCCGTTGGCGCTCGAATACGACTGCATGTAGTCGAGTCCGTCGGCTCCGTTGATGTTGATCTCGAGCGGCGTCGTAACGGATCGCACGACCGCCTCGGCGTCGGCGCCGGGGAACTGCGACGTGACCGTGACGGTGGGCGGCGAGATCTGCGGATACTGCGAGATCGGCAAAATGGGGATGGTGATCAGGCCTGCTAGCAGGATGACGAAGCTCAGTACGCCCGCAAAAAGCGGACGCTTGAGAAAGACCTGGATCACCGGCTCAAGCTCCTATCGCCCCTCGCGCCGCGCGAGGAGGGCTACCGCCATGAGGAATATCGGCATAAAGACGTCCCCAAACCAGAGCACGAGGCCCGCATTGTCTGGAGCATAGTTCTTGCAGCAAGCGATTTCCTGGATGTGCTGCGCGGCCGCGGCCAAACTGAACGTACAGTACACGATCGTCGACGCCAGCCGGAACTCGAACCCGCGCCAGAGCGACATTGCGGCCACCACGCCGATCGGGATCTCGGCCCAACCCAGTTCGTACTCGAATGGGCTGGGCTGCCAGCCGATGGCGGGGGCCGTCAGCTGCTGAAAATAGGCGTGAAAGATGCCGCCGTAGATGAAGCTGATGCCGACGCCGTAGAAGAGCAGCTCGCCCCACAATACGTAGGCCGCGTCGACCGGATGCCGGGCCGCGCGAAACCGCCGCAGCTTGACGATCGTGGTGCAAATCGCCGCCACGAACAAGATAACGAACCAATTGCCGAGCACGGCCGCGATGACCGCGCCGATCGCGTTACCCAATCAGTGCCTCCTCTCGTCGCCGAGCGCCCAAGCAAACGCGTTCCACGTCGGTAAGAAGGCATTCGGGCCAAAGCCTTCGAGCCGCGAGCGATACGCGTAGACGTAGGTTGCATTAAAGAGGTACACGATCGGCACCTCGCTGGCCGCGACGGCGGCGATCCTCGCGTACAGCTGCCGGCGGCGGTCGCGATCGGTTTCGAGCAGGGCGCGACGTTCGAGCGCGTCGACGCGCGGATCGCACCAATGCATGTAGTTCGACGCGCCGCCGCAGCGCAAAACCTCGGAATCGTCCGGGTCGGCGCCCATCGTCCACGGCACGTACGCGATGTCGAACCGTCCGGTGGCGAGCGTCCCCGTTTCCGGCAAGAACAGCTGCGCGTTGCTGACGGCCTTAATCCCGACCTCGATGCCGCGCTGGTGCAGTTCGGCTTGCACGGTCGCCGCGACCCGAACGCCCGTCATCGACTCGGGGAACTGCACGTACGACAACCGCAACGGCGAGCCGTTGCGCCGGCGCATGCCGTCGGCGCCGCGACGATAGCCGAGCGCGTCGAACGTTCGATCGGCGGCGGCCGGATCGTAGGCTGGTTCGCGCACCGCGGGATCGTAGGCCCACGAGAAGCGCGGCTGCAGCGAGTTGGCGACCGGATAAAGGCCCAGGGTGATCTTCCTCGAGATCGCGTCGCGATCGATCGACATCGCCAGCGCGCGGCGAAAGCGCGCGTCGTCGAGCGGCGGGTTGCGCGTGTTGAGCGCCAAGCCGGCGACGACCGCCGTCGGGACGCGCACGAACCGCAAGTCGCGCCTTTGGCGAACCGCAGCCAGCTGGGCCGGTGCCAAGAGATTCCAATCGAGCGCGCCCGATTCGAGCATGATCATATTGGTCGATGGATCGGGGATCACGCGCACGACGAGACGATCGACCGCCGGGCGGCCGCGCCAGTAGCGGGAATTGGCCGCATAGCGAAGCCCTTCGCCGCGACGCCACGCGACGAACGTAAACGGGCCGTCGCCGACGGCCGGGTCCTGCGCGTAGCTGCTGCGCGAGAGTTCCCCTGCGCCGCGGAGCACGTGTGCCGGAAGCACGACCTGCGGGGACGCGCCGTACGAGAACAGCGTGGTGACGGCGGGAGCCCAGGCCCGGCGCAGGTGCACGACGACGGTATGCGCGTCGGGGGCGGTCGCGCGATCGATCAGATCGTAGCCTTCGTGCGTCCGCACGGGGTTGCGAGGATCCAAAATGGCGTGCAGCGTGAAAAGCACGTCGGCCGAGGTCAGCGCAACGCCGTCGCTCCAGCGGACGCCGGGTCGGAGCCGGTAGACGATGGTGCGCCCGTCGGGGGAGACACCGCCGTTGTGGCGGCTGGGGATCTCCCGTAAGAGGACCGGTACGGGACGGCCGGCCGCGTCGAGGTCGACGAACGGCTCGAACGCGAGGCGCGCCAGCTGCGGCTCGACCGACGCGGCGTCGGGGTGCATGAACAGCGGGTTCAGACCGGTCGGGTCGATCGCGACGTCGAAGGCGACCGTCCCCGGCACCGCGGCGCCTCTACCGGCCGGCGAACACGCCGCCAGCGCCAGCAGCCCTGCAAGCAACCGAGCCCGGCACCCCCTTGCGCCGAATAAATCCTCGGTGCTATAGTTGCGTAGCCGAATATTGTTCGGCAAATCTTCCTCTCTGGCGAATATGTTGCTGACGACCGAAGAACTCGACGAACTCGACCTCCAGCTGTTGGACGCGTTGCAGCGCAACGCCCGGTCCACCTTTGCGGAACTCGGCTCGATCGTGGGCCTGAAGGCGCCGGCGGTGCACGACCGGGTAAAGCGCCTCGAACAGCGCGGCTATATTCGCAGCTATTCGGCGCAGCTCGACGGGAAGCGTCTCGGGCTGCACCTCACCGCGTTCGTCAGCTGCTATACCGCGCCCGATTGCCGCTACGACGAATTCACCCGAACGCTCGGGGAAATGCCCGAGGTTTGCGAAGTCCACTCCGTCGCCGGCGAAGAGACCTTCGTTTGTAAGGTGGTCACGCGCTCGACCGAGCATCTCGACGATCTGCTCGCGCGCTTGAAGAAAATGCCGGGTATGGCGCGCACCCGCACGACCATCGTCCTCACCACGCCGTACGATCGCGGCGGCATCACGGTGCAGTCGCCGGTATGAGCGTCGCGTTCGAGCGCAAAGCGCATCCGCTGGGAATTCATCGCGTGCTCGAGCCCGAAGGCGCGATGCCCCAAACTGCCTGGCGGCTGGACAACACGCCGGTCGCGCTGGAGAACGAGATTCTCTGCGACGTCGAAACGCTCAACATCGATTCCGCTTCGTTCAAGCAAATCGCGGACGTCTGCGAGCACGACGCCGGCCGGATCGGCGATCACGTCGCGGGCATCGTCAAAGAACGCGGCAAGCAGCACAATCCGGTGACCGGCAGCGGCGGAATGTTCATCGGCCGGGTGCTCGAGGTCGGCGAAGGGCTGCGCGGCAAGGTCGACTTGCAGCCCGGCGAGCGCATCGCGTCGCTGGTCTCGCTCACGCTCACGCCGCTGCACATCGAATCGATCGTCCGTCTCGACGTCGCGACCGGACGGATTTGGGTCCGTGGAAAGGCGGTTCTGTTCGAAAGCGGCTTGTGGGCCCGGCTGCCAAAAGACGTCGACGAGAACGTCGCGCTGGCCGTCCTCGACGTGGCCGGAGCGCCGGCGCAAGTCGAGCGTCTTTGCTCGCCGGGACAAACCGTCGCGATCGTGGGCGCCGACGGCAAGAGCGGACTGCTCTCCTGCGCGCAGGCCAAGGCGCGCGTCGGAGCCGGCGGCCGCGTCGTCGGCATCGTTCCGGATGCGTCGACGCCCTCGTCGCGGCTGCTGCGCTCCGCAGGTTTCGTCGACGCGTTGGTCGAGGCCGACGCGCGCGACACGCTGGGACTGATCGAGCGCGTCGCGAAGGCCGCACCCGGTCTGGCCGACATTACGATCAACTGCGTCAACGTTCCGAACACCGAACTCGGATCGATTCTGTGCACGAAGGACGGCGGCATCGTTTACTTCTTTTCGATGTCCACGTCGTTCACCGCCGCGGCACTGGGGGCCGAGGGCGTCGGCCGCGACGTGACGATGATCGTCGGAAACGGTTACGCGCGCGGACACGCCGAGACCGCGCTGCAGACGCTGCGCGACAATCCCGAACTCCACGCCTATTTCAACGCCAAGTACGCCACCAGCTCATAAGGACCACCGCCATGAACGAGACCGCGATTCGCCACCTGAAGCCCGCCGCCGCGCCGGAGCAGTTCGACTACAAACAGCTCAAGCAAGGAGAGTTCTGGCGGCACATTCCGGCGTACAAAGACGTCGACGAGGCGACGTTCCTCGACCACCTCTGGCAGCAAAAGAACGCGGTGAAGACGGCCGACGAGCTGCTCGCGACCATCAAGGACGTCTGCACGCCGGAGTTTTACGCCGATGCCAAGGCCGGCTTCGGACGCGCGCCGATGGCCGTGCGCGTCTCGCCGTACGCGATCTCGCTGATCGACTGGAACGATCCGATCGACGACCCGATCCGGCGGCAATTCGTCCCGCTCGGCTCGACGCTACTGCCCGATCATCCGCGGCTCACGCTGGACTCGCTGCACGAGCAAGACGATTCGCCGGTGCCCGGACTGGTGCACCGCTACGTCGACAAAGCGTTGTTTCTACCGCTCAACACGTGCCCGGTCTACTGCCGCTTCTGCACTCGCAGCTACGCGATCGGTCCCGACACCGAGAACGTCGACAAGGTCTCGCTGGCCAAGACTCCCAAGCAGTGGCAAGACGCTTTCGCTTACATTTCGGAACGCCCGGAGCTGGAGGACATCGTCATCTCGGGCGGCGACGTCTACCAGCTGCCTCCCAAGAACATCGAGCTGATCGGCAACGCGCTGCTCGACATTCCGCACGTCCGCCGCATGCGCTTTGCTACCAAAGGCCCGGCGATCATGCCGATGAAGATCCTCACGCACGACGAGTGGCTCGACGCGATCTCCAAGGTCGTCGAGCGCGGGCGCACGCTCGGCAAAGAGGTCGTGCTGCAC
>DATJUC010000074.1:0-4262 GCA_035502675.1 Candidatus Acidiferrales bacterium
CACCGTACGGCGAGTTGAACGAAAACAGCCGCGGCGCCAGTTCCTCGAAGGAGAGCCCGCAATACGCGCAGGCAAAAGCTTCGCTGAACGTCAGCTCCTTAGCGTCGAGCAGGACGGTCACGATTCCAGTCGAGAGACGCAGCGTCGTTTCGACCGAATCGGTGAGCCGCTTGCGGATGTCCGGCTTCATCACGAGCCGGTCGACGATCACCTCGACGGTGTGCTTGCGTTTCTTGTCGAGGACGATCTTCTCGCGCAGCTCCTTGGTTTCTCCGTCGACTCGAACCCGCGCGAACCCCTCTTTCGCGACCTCCTCGAAGAGCTTCGAATACTCGCCTTTACGGCCGCGCACCAGCGGCGCCAGGATCTGCAAACGGGTTCCTTCGGGCAGCTCCATGATCGAATCGACGATCTGTTCGCTCGTCTGCGTGCTGATCTCGCGCCCGCAGTTGTAACAATGGGGCGTTCCGACCCGCGCGTAGAGCAATCGGAGGTAATCGTAGATTTCGGTGACGGTGCCGACCGTCGAGCGCGGATTACGCGAGGTCGACTTTTGGTCGATCGAGATCGCCGGCGAAAGACCTTCGATGTAGTCGACGTCCGGTTTTTCCATCTGACCGAGGAACTGCCGGGCGTACGACGAGAGCGACTCGACGTAGCGGCGCTGGCCTTCGGCATAGATCGTGTCGAACGCCAGCGAGGACTTTCCCGACCCGGAAAGCCCCGTGACGACGATCAGCCGGTTGCGCGGCAGAACCAGATCGACGTTTTTGAGATTATGCTCGCGCGCGCCCTTGATTACGATCGAATCGAGCATCGGGAATAGGAACCCGCGGGGGCTTCGAAGGGTTACGCCGTCGGCGGTGGGGCCGCAGTGGGTGCGGGCGGCGGCTCGGCCGCATGGAGCTTCAGGTACTCGCCGACGATGACCAGCGTGCCGTACGCGACGGCCGCCTGCTGGACGATCGCCGAGGTGACGGTCCCGACGAACGGCTGAATTCGTGCCAGTTCGGCGCCGACGACCGCCGCGATCAGCGAAACGCAGACGACGATGGCCGCGACGCCGACCGTCGGCCAGAAGTTGCGGGCGGCGATCCGCCAGGACTCCGACAGGGCGCGCGATGCGGGATGCCCGCCGATGATCACCGACGGCATGGCGTAGATGAAGAAGATCAGATAGAGCCACAGCGAGATGGTGATCGTAAAGGGCGCCAAGACGGCGGCCACGATCCCGACCAGCGCCAGCAGCACGATCGCCAGAAAGATCTCGCCGATGCTGCGCTGCAGCGCCGTCCAGCCGTCCGCGAACGTCGTCTTGCCGGTTTCCCACGCCGCACCGGCCATCGACGTCACGAATGCCGTCTGCACGATGGCGGCCAGCACGATGAGGACGATTCCGGTCACCACCGCGATGCCGAGCGCGGCGAGCCCGGCCGAGGAGCTGCCCGTCGCGCCGGCCAAGGCGACGCCGCCCAACCCGAGCGCGAACACGAAAAACGCGATCATGACCGTCGCTGCGGCCACGATCAGCCCCGGAACCACGACGATGGGGTTAGCGACCAGGAGCGTCCAGGCGCGCTGGAACGTTCCTTCCAAATCGGCGGCTGTTTGCGTCATGTCAGGATCGAGTATAGCACGCGACCGACCTCCTCGAGCGTGGAACAGGTCGCGTCCGGCGGACGCGCTCCGGCCGGCGGCGACTCGTCGCGCACGTTGAGCCAAATCGTGTACAGCCCGGCTTCGGCCGCACCGCGCACGTCCCGGTCGTAACGGTCGCCCACCATCGCGGCGTGGGACGGCGAACTTCGCAGCGACGTGCACGCGTGCGCGAAGAGCAGCGGGTCGGGCTTGAGCATGCCGATTTCGTCCGGCATAAAGACGGCGTCGAAGTACTCCCCGACGCGCAGCAGCGCGATCTTCTCGCGATGCGTCTCCGAAAACCCGTTGGTGACCAGGCCCAGCTTCACCCCGCGCGCGTGAAGGCCCCGCAGCAGCTCGATCGCTCCCGGAAACGGCGCGTAGTACTTCTTCCGGTAATCGTGGTAACGGCGAGCCGACGACTCCGCGATCCCCACGTCCTCCAGGCCGACGCTTTCCAGCGCCGACCGCCACAACTGCTCCCGCAGCGGAACGAGCTTGGTCGCGAGCGCCTCGACCGACAGGCGCTTCCAAAATCCCTCGGCTTCGGCGATGTAGGCGGCCTTGAGCGCCAGCGCGTCGATACCGTGCTCGGCAGCGACTTCCACGGCCACTTCTTCGGCCGCGCTGCGATACGCCGTCGTGTCGTCGTGCAGCGTATCGTCGAGATCGAATAGGACGACGTCGAGCGTTCGCGTCAAAATCGTACCCGGAAGGTGCGCAGAGCGTACGGTCCGATTTCGAACACCAACGATTCGCCGTCGATCTTCGCCTCGCCGCCGCACGGGCGCTCCAGTCCGTCGGCGCACGCGACCGAACGCATTCGCCCCGCGCAGCGTACGCGCGCCGAGCGCGCGGCGCCGTCGCACTCGCGAACCCGCACGATCGCGCCGTCTCCGTCGTCGGCCGGCTTGCAAGCCGCGACGAGCACGGCGTCGTCCTGCGCCTCGAAGAGTCGCACCGACGGCTCGTTCGCGAACCGTTCCCAGATTCGTTCCAGGCGGCCCACGCTCGGCGATACCAAAGGCGCGTACGCCCACGCGAGCGAGGCCGTGCCGCGGTCGGCGTGGGGATCCGGCCAGGTGCTCGAGCGCAGCAGCGAATGCCCCAGCGCCACTCCGCCGTGCGGCAAACTGCGCGCGCTCCAGCCGTACGTGTCGAGTGCGAGGATTGCGATCCCCGACTCGCTTCCGAACGCAACCGCGAAACGCTGCCCGGGAACCTCGAACTGCGCTCGCCGTTCGGGCGTGTCGCGCGCGAGGCTGCGCTCCACCGTTCCGTGCGGCACTCCGAAGCGCGCCGTTTCGGCGCGCAGCGCCAGCCAATTCTCGACGCGCAGCAGGCGCCGGCGCTCGCGCCAGTCGACCGCGAGACCGGCGCGCAGAAACGGATCGTTGGCGGCCAGCGAGATCTGCATGGTTGCACGCGACGATCCGAGGTCGAAGGGAATCTCGAGCGCGCCTTCGGGCGTCACGTGCGCCGCGCGCGGGCGGCCTGCGCGGCGCGACTTCTGATAGCCGTCGTCGACGTTCCACGCCTCCCAGCGTTTCGGCCGGTCGCGGTATAGCGCCAGTGCGTTCGCCTGCGCGACGGCGTTGGGTCCGCCCCCGGCGTTCAGCTCGACGATCGTCCCGGTCGCCGTCACGACCGCGCGAACGGCAGCGTTTTCGAAGACGTACGCGCCGTCGCGCTCGACCGGCGGCAAGAGCGCGGGCGAACGCCGCGCGGCTGCCGCCCGCGGAAGCGCGGCCGACATGGTCGTCTCGGCAGCGCCGATCAGCGCTCGCGCGCGTTCGTACTCCTCGCGCACGTCGTCGTAGACGCCCGCAACCGACGTTCCGGCGAGCACGTCGTGAAACTGATTGCGCAACACGACGGCCCACGCTTCGCGCAGCGCTTCCCGCACGCGCCGTACCGTTTCGGCGGCAACGCCGATCGCGACGCACCACGCCGCCCGCTCCTCGGCGCGCGCCAGCGCCCGCTCGAGCTCTGCGTTTTGCGCTTTGACGTCGTGATGGGTGGTGTAAACGCCGCGATGATACTGCAGGTAGAGCTCGTCGTCATGCACCGGCAGGCCGGCCGCTCGAGCCGCCAGCCGTTCGAAAAACCCGCGGGGCCGCTCCCAGCGCCCGACCTTCCGGGCTTGCACGAGCTGCGCGGCCGTCGGCCCGCCGCCGCCGTCGCCGTGCCCGACGATCAACGGCTCGTCGCGCGCGCTCGCTCGCCGGACGCGGTCCGGACTTGGATCGCCGTCCATCGAATCCAGCTGCGCCGCCAGCACTTCGGAACCGTCGGGGCCCCGCCACCGAAACTGCGCGTGCGCGAATCGCGTCGTGTCGTTCCATTGCAGTTTGGTCGTCGCAAACGCGCGCACTCCGGCGTGCGCCAGCAGCGTCGGCAGCGTACGCGCGAATCCGAAGGTGTCCGGAAGCCACGCGATCGACGGCTCGGCTCCGAAGGCCTCGAGACAGAACGCTCGCGCGAACGAAAGCTGACGGAGCAGCGACTCGCCCGAGGGGAGGTTGCAGTCCGGTTCGACCCACATCGCCGCGACGTCGCAGTCGAATCGTCCGTCGCGTGCGAACGCGGCGACCCGCTCGAATAGCTCGAGATCGGCCTCGCGC
>DATJUC010000075.1:0-6066 GCA_035502675.1 Candidatus Acidiferrales bacterium
CGCACGGTACGGCACCGCGGCTGCAAGGCAAGAACGTGGCCAATCCGCTGGCGATGATTCTCGCGGCCGCGGCGGTGCTCTCGTATATAGAAGACCGGCGCGCCGCTAACGCTTCGCGGGCAATCTACGAGTCCGCGCTCGAAGCGGTGCATTCGGGGACGGCCACCGCCGATCTCGGCGGACACTCGTCGACGACCGAATTCACCGATGCGGTCGTCGACGGCGTGCGCAGGAAGCTCGACGTGTGGAGCACGCTATGACGAAGTGTAAAGATTGGAGAAAGACCGGCCCGCTCCGCGGCCCGGCTTAAGGACCGGTCGCTCCCCGGCCGAATCAGACCCCGATGGTGTGGCTGGACCGTGATTCGCCCCCGCTACGCGAACGCGGCAATCAGCGGCGATATTACCGCCAATCGATCGAACTGCCGGTCGGCGTCACCGTCCGCGGTCTTCCGGCCCCGGTTTACGGCACGCTCATCAACATCTCCGAAGCCGGCTGCCGTCTACGCTCCTTGATTTTGCTCGACCGCAACCGCATCGTCGAGTTTTTGCTGAATTGCAGCGACGGAAAGGAGCTCGCGTTGCGCGGACGCATCCTCTCCCGCACGACGCCGCAGTCCGAAGCCGGGTTCGAATACGGCATCGTCTTCGAGGGTTCGGCGCCGGCGGATCGCGATGCCTTGGCCCGCGAGATCGCGCACATGCAGCGGCGCGCCGCCGCTGCGCGCGTCACCGCGCGCGAAGCGGCCAAGTACGCCGCCGGCGGCGGACGGCAGCGGCGCTCCTCGGTTCGCGCGTTCGTAACCTTTCCCGTTCGCTATCGGATCAACAACCGGTCGGCGGCCAACGGGGAAGCGAGCGACGTGTCGGCCGGCGGTTTACGGCTGATCTGCCAAGAGCCGCTCGAAATCGGTTGCGAGGCCGAGCTTCGGTTCACGCTTCCGAGCGGCGTGCTCAACGTCTATCCGCCGCCGGAAGAACGACTGGAGATCACGCCGTTCGGGGAGCGTCGCATCCGCGTTCCCGACAATCGCCGGCCGTTTGCAGAGATGCTCTTGCGCGCGCGCGTTTTGACGCAGCACGAGCCGCTCGGCGGGCGCGACGTGTACGGCGTCGGCTTCGTCGACATCGACGGCTACCAGCGCGAAGAGATTGCCCGCTTCACTCACGCGGTGCAGCTCTCGCAGATTCGAGGCCCTGGGTAGAGCGGTAACCTGCCGGCGTAGTGCGAAAGCCCCCTATGCGCCGCAGACCTCCTGGATTTTGCTGGTGGAGATTCTCCCGTTGGGCCCGAAGGGTACGCCGGCAGACCATAATTCCTAGAAGAAGCGCAACCTCTGGCAGGCGGGGTGTTGCCCGCTGATGGGAAACCATAAAAATCATGCAAAAAATCGCATCGCTTCTCGTACTCGTGCTGGCATTCGCGCTGCCGCTCGATGCGCTGGCGGCGACTCGGTACATCGGCGATCTCACCGAGGGTGAGCTCTTAGGGCCGGTATCGTCGTCCGCTCAGCTGCAATCCGATTTCGAGGCCAACGGCAAGCTTATCGCACAGGCGAGCGAGCGCCTCGGTCTCGCACCATCGGAGTACCACGAGGTGCGCGATGCCGTTGCCCGCGGCGAGGCACGCTACGTCGTTCTTCCCCGCCACCTCGACGGCATGGCCGGCGAGCACGGCGGCGTAGCGTTCGCCGTTCACGACATCGAGATTCCGGCCGGCGTGCACGGCTGGGAGGTCGATATCGCTCGGCCCGATGGAACGCTGCGCGTCTTCGTGCCGAACGCCTGCGGCAATATCTCGTACCTGCTCGTTCCGCACCGCCGCATACTCGCTGCCGTGCCGCCGATGCAGATTCCGACGCCCGGCCCCGTTCCGCTGGTCGCGCCGGCTCCTCAGATTCCGGTGGCGTCCGAGCCGGTCGCGTTCATTCCGCCGCCGGTCATCGTGCCGGCCGTAGCGGGAGGCGGGCTCTGGCCGCTGCTGGCGCTGATCCCGCTGGCCTTCATCGGCGGCGGCGGGTCGATTCACGTTCCGATCGGTCCGGGACCGCCGCCGCCGCCGAGCACGGGACGCGGGTTGTTGCTGACGCTGCATCCCAGGCCGATCACGACCCCGTGTCCGCCGCCGGCCAACCGTCACCCCGGGCGGCCGTAGACTCAGACCTCGATCACGACCGGAACGATCACCGGACGGCGCTTGGTTCGGGCGAAGATCGCCTGAGCCAAGCCGCTGCGAACGTGTTCCTTGACGGCGTCGACGTCGCGCATCGCCTCGACCGAGATCTCGCCGATCGAAGCGGCCAACGCCGTGCGTAGCTCCTCGACCAGCGGCTCCGATTCGGGCAGATAGAACACGCCTTTCGAAATCAGGTCCGGCGTTCCGATGACGCGGGCCTCTTCGCCGTCGATGGCGATCACCACGACGACGATGCCGTCGTTGGAGAGGGCCTTGCGATCGCGCAGAACCGCCTGCCCGATATCGCCCACGCCCGAGCCGTCGACGAACACGTGGCCGCCGTACGTCTTTCCGATCTTGTCGCCGTATTCGCGAGTGAACTCGACGACGTCGCCGTTTTCGACGACGAACACGTTGCCCGGGTCGACGCCCGTTTGCGTGGCCAACCGCCCGTGGTGCATCAGCATGCGGTACTCGCCGTGCACCGGAATGAAAAACTCCGGCCGCACCAGGTTGAGCATCAGCAACAGCTCTTCTTGCGAGCCGTGGCCCGAGACGTGCGACCGCCCGTCGGTGCCGTGGATCACCGTCGCGCCCAGACGGCAGAGATTGTTGATCGTCTTGTAGACGCTGCGCTCGTTGCCGGGAATCGGCGTGGCGCTGATGACGACCGTGTCGCCGGGCACGATGCGGAACTTGCGGTGATCGCGCACGGACATGCGCGCCAAGCCGCTCATCGGCTCCCCTTGCGATCCGGTCGTCACCACGACGATCCGCTCCGGCGCGTAGTTGTCGACGTCTTCGATCTTGACGACCGTGTCGGGAGGAATCCGCAAGTGGCCGAGCTCGCCGGCGAAGTGCACGACGTTTTGCATCGAGCGGCCCAGAAACGCCACCTTGCGCCCGAAGCGCACCGCGTGGTCGACGGCCTGTTGAATGCGCGGAACGTTGGAGGCGAACGACGCGATGACGATCCGCCCGCGGGCTCGCGAAAAGATCGCGGTGAACGCCTCCCCGACGATCCGTTCCGAGAGGGTGTGACCCGGCCGCTCCGCGTTGGTCGAATCCGAGAGCATGCACAGCACGCCCTCGTCGCCGATCCGGGCGATGCTCGCGAAGTCCGCCGGTTTACCGTCGATCGGCGTCTGATCGAACTTGAAGTCACCGGTGTGGAAGATCGTTCCGACCGGCGTCCGCAGCGCCAGCGCGCAGGCTCCCGCCACCGAATGGTTGACGTGGACGAACTCGGCCTCGATGCTGCCGTAGGCGACCCGGTCGCCGGGCTGCACCTGGACGAACTCCACGTCGCCGAGCTTTTGCTCGCGCGACTTGGCCTTGATTAGCGCGATCGTGAGCGGCGTTCCCACGACCTGCGTCCGAGCGAACTCGCGCAGGAAATACGGAAGGCCGCCGATGTGATCTTCGTGACCGTGGGTGACGAGAACGGCCCGCAGCTTGCTCGCCCGCTCCCGCACGTAGGTGAAATCGTTGATCACGATGTCGACGCCGTACATCTCGTCGTCGGGGAACATCAGGCCGCAATCGACGACCACCATGTCGTTCTCCGTCTCGACGACGGTCATGTTGCGCCCGATCTCGCCGCAGCCGCCCAGGGGTACGACCCGGACGTACGGCTCGTTCGGCGGAAGTGGAACCACTAAGCCATTGGAACTCACAGACTGCTTCTTGCTCTTTCGCGGTTAGACGTGAAATGAGGACCGAAAGGAAGCACGTCGTGAAGAGACTCGCACTTCTGCTCGCGGCAGGCGTCGCACTCGCGGCGAGCGCGCTCGCCCCCTTGGCGGCCCACAGCCATCCTGCGACGGATTCGACGCCGCCGCCTGCCGCCTCGCCCGAAGCGCTCTTCAGCCGCGGGGCGCTGCGGCGGGCCCGGCTCCTCATTCAGATGCGCATGCTTCAGCTGCGCGAGGAGCGGCTGGCGTGCCTGCGCGCGGTCCTGCTGCGGCGCCTCCCGCCGGATTTGGTTCCGCCCGGCGAAGGCGAGCCGCCGACAGGCCGCAATCCGGACGTCTTGAAACATTCCCCGCCGCAGCGCGCTACCAGTTCTCGAAGCGCGCCCGGAGAAAGCGAGGAGTGTACATGGATCTCGGCTCGACCGAGACGACCCGGAGCAGCGGCCTAAAGACGGTCCTCGATACCGTCGTTGCGCCGAAGGAGGCCTTCGAGCGCCTCCGGACGACACCGACGTGGGGCTGGGCGTTCCTGATCACGCTCGTGCTCTACGCCGCAGCTTCGTATCTCATGATGCCGGCCATCGCCCATGCCACCCAGGCATCCTGGCCGCAGATGGTCGCGGCCAATCCGACCTTGTCCGCGCTCACCCCCGCCCAACAGCAAACCCAGCTCGACTTCGTGCTCAAGTTCGTCGGATTCTCGTGGGCGTTCGCGATCGTCGCGGTTCCGATCGTGCTGCTCTTCCAGACCATCGTCATGACGATCTTCAAGGCCGCCGGGCGGGGCGACGCCGGCTTCGGCACGCTCTGGGCGGTTGCTTGCAACGTCGCCGTGCCCGCGCTCGGTATTTCGGCGATCTGCGCGGCGATCATCGTCGTGCTGCGCGGACCGGATGCGTTCGATCGAACCGTCGACGTGGCCGCATCGGTTCCGTCGCTCGGAATGATCGTCCCCGCCGCCGCACCGAAACTGCACGCTTTCCTCAGCGCGATCAATCCGTTTACGCTTTGGGGCTGCGCCCTGGTCGCCGGGGCGATGATCGTTACGGCGCGCGTTTCGAAACCGCTCGCCTGGGCGGCCGGCATCGTGATCCTCGCATTCGGCGCGGGCTTCGCTTCGTTGGGCGCTCGATAGCGCGATGCTGCGGTACGCGATCGCGGTCGGGTTATTTTGTGCTGCCACCGCGGCGTCCGCCGCGGCGGCCACGCTTTCGCCGCCGGCGGCCATGACGCTTCCGGACGCGGTCGAATACGCGCTGGAGCACAGCTCGACGGTCGCGACCCAGATCGCCAACGTGACGGCGGCGCAGCACCAAGTCGCCCTCCAGGCCGACACGGCGTACCCGCCGATCGACGCGCAAGCATCGAGCTTTCTCGCCAAGAGCGCCAACTACGAAGGCAGCTTCGCGGCCATCGGCGTGGCTCAAACCTCCGTCGTCAGCCAAAACACCGTGCAGCTCGGCATCAACAACTGGAATCTGACGACCGGCGGCTTCGCATTTCTGCAGTTGGCGTCGCTGCGGTCGCAGGCGGTTCAGGCGGAAAACGTTCTGGCGAATACCGAAGATCAGATCGCCACGTCGGTGACCAACTCGTTCTACACGATCGCTCAGCGCAAGGCCGTCGTGATGGTCGATCTCGCAAACGTCAAGTATCAGGACGTGCTGGTCCGCGTCGCCAAAACGCGCGAACGCGCCGGCGTCGCGGCCGGCGTCGACGTCCTTCAAGCGCAGACGCAGCAGTCCAAGGCCGCCTCTTCGCTGGTTGCGGATCGAGCTGCCGTCGAGGACGCCAGCCAGGCGCTCGCGCAGCAGATCGGCGCGCCGCTGCAAACGCCGTTCTCGGTCCCGGTCGAGGTCCCGCAGCCGCCCCTGCCGCACGGCACCGTCGACGCGCTGGTTGCCATCGCCGACGTCAACCGGCCCGACGTCAGCGCCGCGCACCAGGCCGTCTTCGCCGCCGGCTATACGCGCAAGAGCTGGAACGTCGAGCTGTTCCCGACGGTCAACGTCACGGCGCTGATCGGCAACCAGTTTTCGCCCAGCGGCGCGGTTCTCGAGCAGGAGCAGTTCAGCTACGACTGCTTTCACGCCTATCCGCCGATTCCGGTCTCGGAGTGTCCGATCGCCTCCCGCGGATCGGCCGGTTTTTGGAACCTGCAGGCGATCTCGACGTTCACGTTGCCGCTGATCGACTA
>DATJUC010000076.1:0-3609 GCA_035502675.1 Candidatus Acidiferrales bacterium
CGCCCAACGTCCCGGAGTTCGTCAAGCGCCTCTTTCGCGAGGGTGCGCCGGCCGACTTCGTGCTGATCGGGGCGACGACGCGCAATCCGGAAGACATCGACCCCGCGATCCGGTCGCGCTGCGCCGAGATTTTCTTTTCGCCGCTGACCCAGCATCAGGTCGTGTCGATCGTCCAAGGTGCCGTCAAGCGTCTCGACGCCAAGGCCGCCCGAGGCGTTCCGCAAACCATCGCGTCCTACACGATCGAGGGGCGCAAAGCGGTGCAAATCGTGGCCGACGCCTTCGGGCAAGCGCTCTACCGTCAATATCCGCATAAGGGCGCCGGCGCGATCAAGTCGCCGACGATCACCGAAGACGACGTTCGCGCGGTGGTTCAAACCAGCCGGCTGGTGCAGCACACGCCGGTCAAGGCGCGGGCGGTGCGCGAGATCGGTAAGACGTTCGGACTCGGCGTCCTGCACTATCTCGGAAGCCTGATCGAGATCGAGGCGGTGGCGTTCGCCGCGTCGCAGCCGGGCAAAGGGGCGATCCGCTTCAACGACACGGCCGGTTCGATGGCCAAGGATTCGGTTTTTAACGCGACCAGCGTGCTGCGCGCCGTCACCGGAGTCGACACCGGCGATTTCGATCTCCACATCAACGTGGTCGGCGGCGGTAACATCGACGGCCCGTCCGCGGGACTGGCAATTTTCCTCGCGCTATACTCGGCGATCACCAAAACGCCGCTGCCGCAAGACGTGGCCGTTACCGGCGAGCTGTCGATCCAAGGAAAGGTCCGCGCGGTCGGCGGCATCGTGGAGAAAGTCTACGCGGCGCGGCAGGCCGGCATGCGCAGAATCATCGTTCCGAAGGAAAACGCGCGCGAGATCGACGCCGGGCTAGCCGGGCTCGAGGTCGTGGCGGTTTCCAGCGTCGAGCAGGTCCTGCGCGATCTTCCGCGCGTCCGGCGGCGCGCGGCTGTGAGATCCCGCCGCCGGCGGTAGCTTTGGGTGTGCCACCACGTATGGCACACATCCACAATAAACTGGGGCTATGCACAGCCGCCCCACAAGGCGTTCGCAAGGCCTTCCACTCCGGCTCGCCGCACGCACTGGACTCGCATGAGCGTTCACCCTTTGCCGGTCAGCATCGATCGCATTCCGCCGCACAATCTCGAGGCCGAGATGGCCGTGCTCGGTTCGATTCTCATCGACAAGAAGATGATGGAGATCGTCGACGAGATCGTCGTGCCCGGCGACTTCTACGCGCACGTTCACGAGACGATCTACGGCGCGCTGCTGCAGCTCTATCGCGACAATCCCAACGCGCCGCTCGACAAGATCGTTTTAGCCGACGAGCTTCGCAACCGCGACGCCCTGGAGAAGGTCGGCGGTTTGGCCTACATCAACGCGCTGATGGACACGGTGCAGACGGCCGCCTCGGCCCGTTACTACGCCACGATCGTGCACGAAAAGGCGGTGCTGCGCTCGCTCATCCACGCCGGCACGGAGATCTCGCAGTTCGGCTACGAAGGCGAGGAGGACGTATCGAGCGCGCTCGATCGTTCGCAGCAGCTGGTCTTTTCGATCGGGCAGCGCGGCGTCACGCAGTTCACCGCGATCGGCGACATGATGAAGATGGCGTTCGATCGGATCGATCACCTCTATCACCACCGCGGCGACCGTACCGGCTTGACCGCGGGTTTTCGCGACATCGACCAGATGACGACCGGCTTTCAGCCCGGCAACTTCGTCATCGTGGCTGCGCGGCCCGGCATGGGCAAGACGTCGTTCGCGCTCAACATGGCGGTGGCGGCGGCGCGCGAGGAAGGGCTGCCGGTCGCGTTCTTCTCGCTCGAAATGTCCAACGACGAGCTCATCCAGCGCTTGATCTGTTCCGAAGCGCGTATCTCGATGAACGACATGCGGCGCGGGAACATCAAACAGCATCAATGGGAAGACATTTCGCGCGCGATGGGCGAGCTCAACGATCTGCCGATCTATCTCGACGACACCGGCGGCCTGACGGTCAGCGACGTGCGCGGACGCTCGCGGCGTTTGAAATCGGCGGGCGGCCTCGCGGCGATCTTCGTCGACTATCTGCAGTTACTGCGCCCGTCGACGGCGTCCCGTAACGCCAATCGCAACGAAGAGATCTCCGAAATCTGCCGCACGTTGAAGGTTACCGCCAAGGATATCGGCGTGCCGATCGTCGCGCTCGCGCAGCTCAACCGCGGCGTCGAAACCCGCGGCGACAAGCGGCCGATGCTGGCCGACTTGCGCGACTCCGGCTCGCTCGAGCAGGAGGCCGACGTCGTCGCCTTCCTTTATCGCGACGGCTACTACAATCAGGAATCGGCCGAACCCGACCTGACCGAGTTCATCATCTCGAAGCACCGCAACGGCCCTACCGGTACGGTGAAGCTCCGCTTCCAAAAAGAGTACACGCTGTTCCAGCCGTACGCCGACGAATCGCGCTATCCGTCGCCGTAAGCGAACGCCAGGGCGCCGCCGCAGAGAGCGATTGCGATGAAGAGACTCGACCATTCCGCCGGGTCCCGGATCGCACCCGGAATGCCGTACAGGCCGAGGGTACGCGGCAGGTGCAGCGTCACGACCCAGACGGCATACATCAGAGCGACGCCGCCGGCGGCTTCACGTTCCAGGTAGCGGGTCAGCAGCGCCAGCCCCGCGGCGATGAAGGCCGCACCGAAGAATGCCGCCCAACCGAGATGCCACGGGATCCACGCCGGAATCAGCGATGCAACCAAGTCGAGCGCGAGAAAGTGATCGACGCCGAACACGATGAGGCAGGCGGCCAGCAAGAGCCGCGCGCTTGCGCGAAGCCACTTCGGCAAGTCGCCGCCGGGTATCAGCAGCGCGAGGGCGGCGATCGCCAGCGGCTCGAAGATGACGGTACGGCCGTTGTGTTTCGGGACGTCGACCAGCAGCGCGCACGCCAGGAACAGTGCGGCGACCGCCGGTGCGGCGATCGACCGGGTGTAAGGCCGCAGCAATGCGGCGGCGCAGACCGCGAGAAAGACTCCGAACGGGTAGCAGATCCACGGATTCGGCGGTAAGAACGGCAACACCGGAACGACCACGAAGCGCGGCCCGAGCACGTGCGTCGCCAGGTGCGCGCACGCCATCGTCTCGACGCCCAAAGCGGCGAGTGCGACCGCAAACAGGGCGATCCCCAGATCGCGCATGGAAGAATAACGCGCCGGCTGGAAGCGGCGTGACTTACGGAGTTACTCCTCCTCGTCGTCGCGCAAGGCTGCAAAAAACTCGGAAGCGGTATCGCGCAGGGCGTCCAGCAGGCGGCCGAAATGTCCGCGAATCTCGTCGGCCTGGTTCACGCACAACTCGATCGTGAAGAGCGCGTCGCGCTCTTCCTCCCAGATCGCGGTCTTTACGAACTTCTTGCGCACGTTGAGCCCGTTTGCCACGTCGACGGCGTCGCTCAACTCGACTTCGTGCGGCAACGCCCAACCCGATCCGAGCATGACGAAATTCGGGTCGTCGCGATACGCGACCGCAAAGTACCGGTCGCCTTCGCTCTTGAAGGTGATTCGCAGCGCCTCTTCGTCGTTGTCGCGGGTGAAGATCAGGCCTTCCTCCTCGATGGCCG
>DATJUC010000077.1:0-5106 GCA_035502675.1 Candidatus Acidiferrales bacterium
TGGAAACGCGACTTCAACGTCAGCGCGGCGGTGCTGCCGGGCGCGTCGGGATTTGCCGGCAATCTTTACACCTGGAAGTGCGATTTCACGCTGCAAGGGAAAGGCCCGGTTCCCAACGCGGCGCGCTACGTCTTGATCCTGCAGAGCGGAACGCTGACGCAACAAGGCGGCCGCTACTGGAAGGCCAACGAGAAAGCGAAGATCGTCTACGATCCGGTCGCGCACGTGCCGGGCATCGTGAGCGAAGAGCGCGCGCACATTCCGCAGCGTTCGGTCTACAACAACGACACGATCGAAGTCAAGCTGATCAAGGATTCGAAAGGCTAAGCGTCACGCGCACCGCGCGGGGAGCGTTGCACCGACGTGCCCTTGGCGTTGCTGTTGGCCGTCGCCCTAGGTCCGGCCGGCGACGCCTTCTACGCTCCTCTGACGCCGCTGCCGGTGCAGACGCACGGCGCGGCGATTTGGGCCCGCCCGTTCTCGGGCGGCCCGGCGCTGGTCTCGGCGGCGACCAACCAGCGCCTTCTCTACTCGACGGTCTCCCCGCAAGGCACGCTGACGGCGGTCTCGGGGACCGTGGCGATTCCGCACGGCTCGCCGCCGCCGCAGGGCTGGCCGCTGCTCGTGTGGGCGCACGGAACGGTCGGGAACGGCCCGCAATGCGCGCCCTCACGAGCACCCGCGCCGGACGTCGAGCAGCGCATGCTCGACGGTTTCGTCGCGCGTGGGTTCGCCGTGGCGCAGACCGACTACGAAGGTAACGGCACGCCCGGGAATCACCCGTACTTGGTGGCCGCTGCGTCCGCGCGCGATCTCACCGACATGGCGCTGGCGGCGCGCGACCTGGAACCAGCCATTGGAAAACGCTGGGTGGCGATGGGCCACTCCGAGGGAGGCGACGCCGCCCTCGCGGCGGCGGCCTTTCCGCAAACGCAATGGGCGCCCGAGATGCAGCTGCTCGGCGCCGTCTCCTACGCGCCGCTCTCCTTTCCGCAAGATTTGCTGCGCGGCGAGCTTCACAACGATGCGCCCAATCCGGGCGAAGTCGTTCTGGCCCTGACGATCGACGGGTTTGCCGCCGTCGATCCGCAGGTCGATCCGAGTCAAATGCTCGAACCCGGCGCACTGGCACTGATGCCGGATCTGTATCGCCAATGCTTTACCGATCTGACGCAGACGTGGTCGAAGGTCGTTCCCAACGCGATGTTCCGGCCGCAGGGCGAATCGTCGGTCGAAGCGCTCGACGCCGATCTGCGCCGGAACGATCCGGCGAATTTCGCGATCGCGATTCCGACGCTGCTCGTGCAGGGCGGAAGCGACGCCAGCATCGATCCCGAAAGCACCCGCGCGCTAGCGGACCGGTTGCGGCGTCAAGGAACGCCGGTCACGCTCGCAACCTACCTGAGCGCCACGCACGGCTCGGTGCTGGCGGCCTCGGCCGCCGACGTCGCGGCCTGGCTCGCGCGCCGTTTCGCCGGCAGCGGCGAGAGCGGTCGTTAGGTATCGTGGGGACTAAACACGACGTAGTTCTTGACGCCGGCCAGCACCGGCGTACCGACGAACGGAATGCCTAGGATCGAATGACCTTGCGTCGTCCCGCCGACCGAGATGCCGATCTTGGTCTGCTTGATCGGGTGGTACGAGTTGGGTACCTCGAACAGCCCGTAATACTTGGCCGACGGTTTGACGGCCGATCCTTGCAGTTTGCAGCCGTTGTGCGCGCCGATGTAGGTGTGGTAGAAGCCGATCGTCGTCTCGGACTTGTTCGAACTCGTAAAGACCCACGTCGTGTAGTAGATGGCTTTGGGGACCTTCTCGTAAACGCCGGGGTCGGTGACGCTCACCGTCAAGCGCGCGGTGATGGTTCCCGCGCTGGCCGGCGAGTACGGATAAGCGATTTTCCCCGAGAACCCGAAGCATTTGGGAAACGAGATGAAGCCGCCGGCGGAGCTGAGCTTCTTGGTGACCGTGCACGACTTGGCGGCTGCCGGGAGCGCCGGCGGCGCGGCCGCGGCGTTCGGCGACGGCACCACCGAACCGCCCGAACAGCCCGCGACTCCAACCAGGGAAGCCAGGCCCAGCCAATAGGCTGCGCGGATGCGTGAAAAGGCGTCCTTCTGCATACGCCATTCTAGCAAGAAAGCGCCCCGTCACCTTTAGGCGAGCCGTAGGTTCCTTTGCTTCAGTAGCGCGTCGTCTCGGAGAGCCGGACGTAGGCGATGAACCGCTGAGCGCCCAGCCCAGCACGGCGCCGAGCAAGATGGCGCCCGCGACGAGCCCGGGAACGACCTTGCGGCCGTGTTCTTCAACCAGGGTTCGGCCGATCGCAATCGCGATGGCGATCGCGATCGCGAAGCCGAAGAGCCAGGAGATCACGCGGGTTCGACGTTAGGGAAGGACGCGATGGCCGCCTGCCCGAGGCAGATGCCGCCGTCGTTCGGCGGGACGCTGCGATTGGTCCACAGCCGTTCGCCGAGCCGTTCGTGGAGATGCGCGTTCAGCACGGCGTTCTGGAAGACGCCGCCGGAGACGACGACGCGCTCGGGAGCCAGCGCGTCGCAGGCTGCGACGACGGCGCGCGCGACGGCGGCGTGAAAAGCCGCGGCGATCCGGCGCACGTCGCGCTTGGCCAGGCGGTCGCGCACGAGCGCCGCCAACAACGGCGCGTAATCGAGCTCGCGGCCGTCGAACGGAAATGGATACGCGGCCGCTCCCGGCGCTTGCGTCGCCAAATGCTCGAGCCACATCGCGGCTTGCCCCTCGAAGGTGATCGGCCGCGTAAAGCCGAGCAATGCCGCAGCCGTGTCGAACAGGCGTCCCATCGACGTGGTCGCAAACGTGCGAACGTTCTTCTCCAGCAGCTCGCGGGCTTGGCAAAAACGCGGCGGGAACGAGAACGGCTCGGCTTCGAAGTCGCACAGATCGTGCAGCTCGGGTGCGGCCAGCAGAAAGCCGGCCGCAGCCTGCACCGGAAAACGCGCGGCCGCGTCGCCGCCGGGTAAACGGGCGGAACGCAGGTGCGCGACGCGCTGCAGCCCGCCGGCGAGCGTGCCCGAAAAGATCTCGCCGCCCCAGATCGTGCCGTCTTCGCCGTAGCCCGTTCCGTCGAACGCAAAACCGAGCACCGGCGTTTCGAACGCGCCGCGCTCGGCCAGAACGCTGGCGACGTGGGCGCGATGGTGCTGGACGGCCCGTAAGCGCGGCGCCAGCGTACGCGCGTGCTGCGAGGATGCGTACTCCGGATGGGCGTCGTGGGCGACCGTGACGGCGCCGGCATCGACCTCGTAGAGAGCCAGCATGCCGGCTACGGTCGATTTGAACGAGTCCAGGGCGTCGAGATGCTCGAGATCGCCGACGTGTTGGCTGACGAAGGCTTGACCCCGAACGACCAGCGCCACGGCGTTCTTGAGATCGGCGCCGACGGCCAAGATCGGATCGCCGGCCGGCAACTCGGCGACGGATTGGGGCGCGTAACCGCGCGAGTGCCGCAGCACGGTGACGCCCCACGCGCCGGCCCGCGCAACCGAGTCGTCGACGCGCCGCGCGATCTCGCGCTCGCCGACGAGCAGCGCGTCGGCGATGCCGGCCAAGCGCTCGCGAGCGTCGTCGTCGCGATACGCGATCGGTTCGCTGGAACGATTACCGCTGGTCATGACGATCGCGCGCGGCGCGCCGGCATCGAAGAGCAGATGGTGCAGCGGAGCGTACGCGAGCATGACGCCGAGCTCGGCGTTGCCGGGCGCAACGCCGTCGAGATCGGCGGTCGCCGGAGCGAGTACGATCGGCCGCGCCTGAGAGCGCAGCAGCGCCTCGGCGCGCTCGTCCAAGCTCACCAGCTCGCGTGCGCCGGCGCAGCTTCGAACCATGACCGCGAACGGGCGCTCTTTGCGAAACTTGCGCTCGCGCAGGGCGGCAACGGCGCGCGGGTTGCGCGCGTCGCAGGCCAAGTGATATCCACCGATGCCTTTGATGCCGACGATCGCTCCGCCGCGCAGAGCGGCGGCGGTTTGCACGATCGCATCGTAGCCGCGAAGGACGCCTTCGCCGGCGCTCTCGAGCGCGTACGCCGGTCCGCACTGCGGACACGCGACCGGCTGCGCGTGAAACCGCCGATCGAGCGGATCGGCGTATTCGCGCGCGCACTGCGCGCACATCGGCCAGTCGCGCATCGTCGTGAGCGGCCGGTCGTAGGGCAGACCGCGAACGATCGAGTAGCGCGGCCCGCAATCGGTGCAGTTGACGTAGGGGTAGCGATAGCGGCGGTCGCCGGGATCGAACAGCTCGCGCAGACAGGCGTCGCACGCCGGCAGGTCGCTGCAAACGCGAACGCTCGGAGTTTCGCGCCGCTCGCTTTCCCGGATCTCGAACGCGGCGAAGCCTTCGACGGCGACGCGGCGACGCTCGACGCTCGCAATGCGGGCCGCCGCCGGCGGATTTGCCTGCAGCTCGGCGACGAAGGCGCGCAGCGACGGCGCGTCGCCCTCGGCGTGAATTTCGACGCCGCGCTCGCCGTTGAGCACCCAGCCTGCGATTCGGTGACGCGCGGCCAAGCGATAGACCAGCGGACGAAAACCGACGCCCTGGACGACGCCGCGCACCGCAACGCTCCACGCCTGCCGTGCCGGCGAACCGATCGGCGCCGCGCCGGCAACGGATTTCATTCGCTTCCGACGTAGCAGGTTCGGCCCTGCCAGCCGACTTCGCTCACCCGGCCGTCTTCGACCAGAACGGGTACGGTGACGGGCCCGTCGAGCAGCTCGCGCAAACGCCGGCGCGCCGGCGCGTCGGCTTCGACGTCGTGCTCGACGAAGTCGCAACCGTCCCAAACGAGCCGAGCGCGCAGTTCGGCGGTGTGCGGACAGGTCTTGGTACCGTAGAGCTCGAGCACGCTAGGTTCCCCGAAGCGCCGGCGCGCGCGCGAGCCCTTCGCGAACGACGTGATAGACGGTGGCCTGCACCTCTTGAATGCGCGGGATGTAATCGCAGTCGGCGACGATCGCGACGTCGGCCAGATTCGCGCGAACGACTTCGCCGCCGTCGTACCCGAGCAGCGCGATGGTGGCGATATCGCGCTTGCGCGCCTCGGCCAACGCGGCGACCACGTTC
>DATJUC010000078.1:0-2670 GCA_035502675.1 Candidatus Acidiferrales bacterium
TATCCGAAGCCCGTTCGCAGCGCCAGCTTCACGCCGAAGACTTCCTTGACGCGATCGCTGCGAAAGTACGTGTTCTCCGGAGTGAACATCGCCTCGGGGTCGATGCGCAGCACGTAAGCGTCGAGCGGATGCGCGGGATCGGAGTCGAGAAAGACGCGGGCCGGCTGCCCGATCGCGACTCGGCCGATCTGCTCTTCGGGCACGAACGCGCGCAAGTAGACTTTGTCGAGGTTCAGCAGCGTGACGATCGGCGTCCCGGCGGCGAGTACCTCGCCCGGCTCGACCGCGCGCACCATGACGGTTCCGTTGAACGGGGCGCGTACGGTCAGGTCTTGCAAGTTGGCTTCGGCCTGCTGCAGCTGGGCGGAGGCGGCGCGGATGGTCGCGTTTTGCGTGTTGATCTGCGCCGCCGCCGCATTGGCTTGCTGTTGACGGATCGGCGGCTCGGCTTCGTTGGCACGCGCTTGCGCGAGCACGGCCTGCGCGGCGTCGACCTGTTGCTGCGCGGCCTGCACGGCGGCGCCGGTTTGCTGCGCCGTCGAGACCGCCTGGTCGCGGCGCGCTTGGGCGATGTCGCCCGACGCATAGAGTGCGACCGCCCGCCGCTGATCGTCTTCGGCCAGCCGGTAGGCCGACTCGGCGCGCGTCAGATCGGCCCGCGCAGCCGCGTACTGCGACTCGGCCTGCGAGACGCCGCCGGTGACGACGCCTTCGGCTTGTCCGGTGGAAAGCTGAGCTTGGCGCAGCTGCGCGTCCATCACCGAGGTCTGGCGAGTGGCCGCCTGCAGGCGCGCGCGCGCGTCGGCGACGGCCGCTCTGGCCTGCGCGTCGTCGAGGGTCGCGATCACGTCGCCGGCGCGAACGGAGTCGCCCTCGCGGTAGCGGACGCTCACGACGCGGCCCGGCTGTTTGGAGGCGATTGCCGAATCGTCGCCCTCGATGCGCCCGCTCACCGCGATGACGTTGTCGGGCAAACGGCTGCCCGCGGCGTAGACGCGCCACGCGACGACGGCGACCACGATTGCCGCAAGGACGACCGTAAGCCGCAAAAGCCACTGCTTGCTCGCCAAGACCCGCTCCTTTATCCGCGCTGGCTGGATGGGGCCGGTCTGCGTGCACGAAGGCCCTCCGGGGGCCCCTTTTTTCCCGCGGTCCGGGCGCCGACCTCTGCGTGAGGCAACGCGCGACAGGAGCGCGCCGTTTCGGCGCCGGACGACGGCCCGTCATGAGAATCGTCTTGGCGAGCGCTTCGCCGCGCCGCTTGGAGCTGCTGCGTTCGCTCGGGTTGGAGGTCGAGATCGTTCTCGGCGGTTACGGCGAGCCGCCGCTGCCCGGCCTCGAACCGCGCGAACTCGCGCGCATCCACGCTCGCGAGAAGCTTCGCGCGGCGCTGACGTGCGTTGCGGATCGCAGCGTGCCGGTCGTCGCCGCCGACACCGTCGTGGACCTCGACGGCGAAGCCCTCGGGAAGCCGCTGGATGCGGCCGACGCGGCGCGCATGCTCGGCCTGCTCTCGGGGCGAGAGCATCGGGTGCACACCGCGTACGCGCTGGCCCCGGGCGCCGACCGGCCGTGGGTCGAGGCGTGCGACTCCACCGACGTGCAGTTTTGGCCGCTGACGGCCGACGAAATAGAGGAATACGTCGCGACGGGCGAGCCGCTGGACAAGGCCGGGGCGTACGGAATTCAGGGCCGCGCGGCGGCGCTGGTCGCGTCGATTCGCGGCGACTTTTACACGGTCATGGGATTCCCGCTGGGACCCTTCATTCGTACGCTGCGCCGGTTGGGTTTCGCACTGCCCCCGGCGAAGTAGCTCGCGCGCATACACCGTCAGGGGTTTTTTCAGATCTTTACCTATCGAGACGAACGCCGGCTTTTCGCGCTCATCGCAGTCATTATCGTGACGGCATTGGTAGCGCTCGTGCAAATCAACGCGCAACGCACCGGTACCGAAAGCCCGATTGCGACGGTTGCGACGTCGGCCTTCGGTTTGACGCAAACCGGAATCGGCGCGGTCGTCAGCGGCGGCCGCACGCTGGGAACCGACGCGCTCGCGATTCCATCGCTGGCCTCGGAGAACGCGCGACTGCGCGACGAGAACCGGCGGCTGGCGCAGGAGAACGCACGCTTACACGAACTTGCGGCCGCCTACGCCTCCGAGGTTGCCACGCGTCCGCTGGTCGATCTGTACGGCGGCGTCGAAGCGCGCGTGGTCGGGTTTCCGCCGGAGGACGAGTCGCGCGCCGTGACGATCGACAAGGGCAGCACCGCCGGCATCCATCGCGATGACGGCGTGATCGCGGCAGGCGGCATCGTCGGACGCGTCGCGTCGGTTGGCCCGTTTACCAGCAGCGTCGTTTTGATCACCGACTACACGAGCCGCATCCCGGCGATCGTGCGGCGGGGACGCTGGTGGGGCATCGCGCGCGGCAACGTCTCCAGCGTGCGTTTGGAGTACGTGCCGCAAGACGCGTCGATGAAGGTCGGCGACGTCGTCGTGACCGGCGAAGGCCGCTCGTTCCATTCCGGCGAGCCGATCGGTACGGTCGTCTCGATCGAGCGCGGCGACGCAACGCTTTATCAAACCGCGGTCCTCAAACCCAGCGTCGATTTGGGCGCGCTGGACCGCGTCGTCGTCGTTTCCCACTAGTCTTGGGGGCGCGTTTTGGG
>DATJUC010000079.1:0-11895 GCA_035502675.1 Candidatus Acidiferrales bacterium
TGAGGCTTACGCCTCGGCGTCCGGGATTCCTCAGGAAGCCGCCCTTCAGTGCAGGAAGTACCGGTAGGAGCTAAAGACCAGGGCGACGCCGAGCCGGTCGGCGGCGGCGATGACCTCGGCGTCGCGCACCGATCCGCCGGGCGCGATGATCGCGCTGCAGCCCGCCTCCGCAGCGGCTTCCAATCCGTCGGCAAACGGAAAGAACCCGTCGCTCGCGCAGGCCGCGCCCGTCGAACCCGCGCCCGCGCGGCGCCCCGCAATCTCGACGGCGCTGACGCGATTGGTTTGGCCGGCGCAGATGCCGTGCGTCACGCCGCCCTTCACGATGACGATGCCGTTGGATTTCACGTGTCGCACGACGTCCCACGCGAACGCCAAATCGTGCCATTCCTGCGCGCTGGGCTGACGTGCGCTGACCACGCGCCACGACTCGGCGGGGGCGGCCGGATCGTCGTCCTCGGCGAGCACGCCGCCGAGGGCACTGCGCAGCCGCAGTTCGCGCGCGAGCTCGTCGGGCAGCGACGGGGCGAAGCGCATGACGCGAAGATTCTTCTTCTTGCGCAGCGCCGCCAGCGCGTCGTCGTCGAATCCCGGCGCGGCGACGATCTCCAAAAAGAACCGCCCGAGATGATCGGCGGCTTCGAGATCGATCGGCGCGTCGGTCGCAACGATGCCGCCGTAGGCCGAGACCGGATCGGCGTCGAGCGCGTCGCGAACCGCGAGCGCGACGCGCGATCGCTGCGCGACGCCGCACGGCACGGTGTGCTTCACGACGGCGGCGCGCGCGAAACGGCGATGCTCGCTGCCGAAGGAGGCGCCCATCGGCGCTCGCGAGAGCATGCGCAGCGTCGCGTCGAGATCGAGCAGGTTGTTGTACGAAAGCGCCTTGCCGTGCAGCTGCTCGGGCAGCCGGTCGGCGCGATCGAGATAGAAGGCCGCGCGCTCCTGCGGGTTGGTGCCGTAACGCAAGCGTTTCGCCAGCGGCAACGTGAGCGCGATCGCGCCCGGAAGCTCGCTCGGCAGCACTTCGCCCGCGGTCGCGAGATAGTGCGAGATCGCCACGTCGTATTCGGCGGTTCGCTCGAAGGCCGCGATCGCGCATTTGCGCCGGAACCCGACCGGGATCTCGCCGTTGGTTAGAGCCTCCAAATAAGCCGCGTACTGAGACGGGTGCGTCAGCACGACCACGTGCTCGAAGTTCTTGGCGGCCGCGCGCAGCAGCGAAACGCCGCCGATGTCGATTTGCTCGATCGCCTCGGCCAGCGTCGTTCCGGCACGGGCGACCGTCGCTTCGAACGGGTACAGGTTCACCGCGACGACGCCGATCGACGGAATCGCGTACTTCTCGGCTTGAGCCCGGTGCTCGGCGTCGGAGCGGTCGAAGAGAATCGATCCGAAGATCTTGGGGTGCAGCGTCTTGACGCGTCCCGAAAAGAGCGCCGGAAAACCCGTCACGTCCTCGACGTCGCGCGCCGGCAGGCCGTGTCCCTCGAGAAACGCTTTGGTGCCGCCGGTCGCGTAGATCGCAACGCCGCGCTGCACCAGCGCGGCCGCCAGGGCTTCCGCGCCGGTCTTGTCGGAGAGTGAGAAGAGCGCCGCGACGCGCGGCAGCGCGTCAGGCAAGCGCGAGCTCCGGCTGGCGCGCCGACAGCTCGGCCGAAACGATGCTGCTGACGCCCGCTTCGCCCATCGTGACGCCGTACATGCGATCGGCCATCTCCATGGTCTTCTTGTTGTGCGTGACGATGATCATTTGAGAGTCGGTCGCGAACGCTTTGACCATCTCGGAGAAGCGTTCGACGTTGGCGTCGTCGAGCGCCGCGTCGACTTCGTCGAGCAGGTAGAACGGCGACGGCTTGACCGCGATGAGCGCGAAGATCAGCGCGGCGGCCGTCATCGCGCGCTCTCCGCCCGAGAGCGCCGCCAACGGCATCTGTTTCTTGCCGGGCGGCTGCACCGCGATCTCGATGCCGGTTTCGGAAAGATTCTCGGGGTCGGTCTGCCACATCTTTGCCTGACCGCCCGGGAAGAGCCGCTCGTACATCTCTGCGAAGGCTTTGGAGACGCGCTCGAACGTCTCGTTGAACTTCACTTGGGTTTCGCGCTCGATCTCGCGAATCGATTCCAGCAGCGTCTCCCGCGCGCGCGCGAGATCGTCGAGCTGGGTGCGCAGGAACTGCTCGCGCTCGGCGATCTCGTCGCGTTCCGCCTCCACGTTGAGATTGACGTTGGCCGAGAGCCGCGACAGCTCTTCACGCAGCCTCGGCAAATCCTCGACGACCGCGTCGGATTCCTCGTGGTAACGCGTTTCGACGTCGCGGCACTCGTCGTCGGTCGCCGGGTTTTGCGCGAACTGCGAAACCAGCATTCCGAGCTCGGCGTCGATCTCGGCCAGCCGCACGCGCTGTCGCTCGCCGCTGCCGGCGGCGTCGCGCTCTTCGTTCTCGGCCATGCGCACGTCGGACTCCAGCTGCACTTGCCGGTCGGTCATCGCGTCGCGCTCGCGCCGCGCGCCTTCCAGCTTCGCATCGAGGTCGCTCACGCCGCGCCGCAGCCCTTCGAGGTGCGCGTGCGCGTGCTGAGTCTGCTGGGCCAGCGAGGCGATGTCGGCCAGCATCGTCTCGCGCGCCAGCCGCGCGCGCTCGCTGTCTTGATCGAGCATGCCAAGCCGCGCCCGCGAAGCGTCGCGCTCGGCCGTGAGCGCGGCCGACCGCTCGCGCAAATCGGACGCCTGCGCGGTCGCCTGCGTCTGCGCCGCTTCGGCTTGCGCGATGGCCTCGCGCGCGTTCTGCAAATCGGCTTCGAGGGCCGCCCGCGTCGCGTCGCTTTCGACCGCGGCGGGCGCGTCGCGTTCGTACTCGCGCTCGAGATGGCGCGATTGGGTCGCGCGCTCGGTCAGCTCGGCGGTCAGCGTTCGTCCGGTCGCGAGCTCCGCGCGCATGCGCTGGACTTCACTCGCGAGCGCCGAGATCTCAGCGCGCACGCCGGCCAGCTGCAGCTCGGTGCGCGCCAGCGCTTCGCGTTCGCCGTCGCGCGCGGCGATGGTCGCTTCGGCCCGCGCGTGGGCCGCGTGCAGCGCGGCCTCGCCTTCGTGCAGCTTCGCATGCAGGCCGACCAGCGCCTCGCGCAGCGACTGAGCCTGGACGCGTCGCGAAAGAATCGAACGATCGCGCACGAACCGGCCGCCGGTGATCGCACCGCCCCCGGTGATCTGCTCGCCGGTGAGCGTGACGACCGTGTCGCGCAGACCGCCGCCGCGCACCAGCGCGATGCCCGTTTGCAGCTGATCGACGACCAAAACGTTGCCGACCAAAAAGTTGACGACGCCGCGATAGCGCTCGTCGGTTTTGACCAGGGTGTGCGCGTACCCGATGACTCCCGGCGTGCGCTCCAGCTCGGCCGCCGGATGGCGGCCTTCGCGATTGCCCAGCGTGTCGAGGGGCAGGAACGTCGCGCGTCCGGCCTCGCGGCGATTGAGAAACTCGATCGCTCGCTCGGCGTCTTCCGAGGTCACGGTTACGACGTTGGAGAGGCGTGCACCGAACGCCACGTCCATCGCGCGGGCGTAGCGCTCGTCGGTGGTGATCAGGTTCGAAACGATGCCTTCGATCCCGCGCAGCTCGCCCTTTTGCCACGCGTCGACGACCGCGCGCGTACCCGGAACGTGGCCTTCCAGGGAGTTCTCGAGCTCTTCGATGGTATGCAGGCGCGACTCGGCGGCCTTGACCTCGGCGGTTTGATCGCGATGCACCGAAAGCGCGCGTGCCAAATCCTCTTGCGCGGCGCCGACCTGGCGTTCGGCATCCTCGACCCGGCCGCGCGCATCGAGCAAACGTTCGTCCAGCGTTGCGGCTTCGCGCTCGCGCTCGTTGAGCCGGTGCGCCGCGCCGCCGGCCGCGATCTCGGCCTGGGCCGTGCGCTCGCGCGCCGCGCGGGCCTCGCCGTCGAGCCGCTCGGCCTCGCTGCGCAGGTTCTCGGCGACCACGCGGCGTTCGGCCTTCTTGGCCGCGTGCTCGGCGGCGCCGGCTTCGACTTCGCGCAGCGCCGTGAAGATCGCGTCGAGCTGCGCGCGCGTCTGCGCCAGAACGGTCTGCGCGGCCAGCTCGCGCTCGCGCGCTTCGTCCAGCTCGGTTCCGAGCGGAGCCAGCCGCTCTTCGATGCCGGCGATCGCGGCTTCCAACGATTCGCGTTCCTGCGCGACGCGGGCGACGTCTTGCGAGGTCTGGGTCGACTGGCGTTCGAGCGCTTCCCGGCGCGCGAGCGCGGCCGCGTAGTCGGCTTCGACGCGCGCCGCTTCGGCGCGCTTGTTTTGGACCTGGGAACGCAGCTCTTCGAGGTGCAGCTCCTGCTGGTAGACGCGCGTGCGGATTTCGGCCAGCGCCGCCCCGACCGAGGCGGCTTTGGCGGCGGCCGCACTGCGCAGCTCTTCGTTTCGCTCCAGCTCGGCGCGCAGCGTCTCGCGCTCGGCGCGCCGCGACGCGCTGGCGCGCATGTAGCCGAGAATCTCCAGATCGCGTACGCGCGCGCTCACCTTGCGATAGCGCTTGGCGCGGCGCACCTGCGTCTCGAGTTCGGGGATGCGGCGCTGCAGCTCGGCGATCAGATCGCTGATTCGAATCGCATTGGCTTCGGTTTGCTCGAGACGGCGCATCGATTCGTTCTTGCGCGCCAGGAACTTGTTGATGCCGGCCGTCTCTTCGAACAGCGCGCGCCGGTCGGCGGGTTTGCTCGTCAGGATCGCGTCGATCTGTCCCTGCGAAACGATCGCGTACGAGCCCGAGCCCAACCCAGTTCCCATCAGCAGATCGTGAATGTCGCGCAGCCGGACTTGCGCGCGGTTGATGAAATATTCGCTCTCGCCGGCGCGGTAGGCGCGGCGCGTGATCTCGACTTCGTTGAAGTCGATCGGCAGCCGGCCGTCGGAATTATCGAACAGGATCGACACCTCGGCCAATCCGAGCGGCTTGCGATTGTCGTTGCCGGCGAAGATGACGTCTTCCAGCTTTCCGCCGCGCAAGCTCTTGCTCGACGTTTCGCCCAGCACCCAGCGAAACGCGTCGACCAGATTCGATTTGCCCGAGCCGTTGGGTCCGACGATCGCGGTGATGCCGCCCCCAAACTCCAACGTCGTCGGCTCCGCAAACGTCTTGAAGCCGAAGGACTTGACCTTGCGCAGTTTCACGTTCTAACGACGCTCCGCCGGTGCGCGAAAGATTCCCCTAGGGCTCGTCATGCTTGGTTCACCGTCCGATTCTGAATTTTGGCGAGGGCGTGGGCGGCGGCGTCTTGCTGCGCCGCCTTCTTCGAGGGGCCGCTGCCCTTCCCCAACGTTTTACCTTTCACGCTGACGCGCGAGGTGAACGCGGGCTGTTGCGGCGTACCGTCGGCGGCGTCGCGATAGACGGGCGTCGCCGCGAGGTGCTCCTGCGCGTAGTGCTGCAAGCGCGTCTTGGCGTCGAGCAGCGCGTCGGGCGAATGATCGAGCCGATCGACGTGCTCGGCGATGACGAAGCGCCGCGCCTTCTCGATGCCGTAACCGAGATAGAGCGCCGCGACGAAGGCTTCGAACGCATCGGCGAGGATCGACGTGTTGTCGGCGCCGCCCGCCGAACGCATCCCGGCGCCCAGCCGAACGAAGTCGGAGAAGCCTAGGCGCCGCGACGTGCGAGCGAGCTGGGCGTCGTTGACGATGGCCGCTTTGCGCAGGGTGAGCATCCCTTCCGGCTCGTCGCCGAAACGCTCGTACAGCCAGCCGGCGGTGATGAAGCCGAGCACGGAATCGCCGAGGAACTCCATGCGCTCGTTCGACGGTCCACCACGTTCTTTGGCGTGGCTTTCGTGCACGAACGCGTTTTCGACGACGGCCAGGCCCTCGCCCGCCGCGCGCACGCCGGCAAGCCGAAGCAGGGCGCGCAAACGCCGGCGCTGTTGCTCCCCCGCCATCTTACTCGGCGGAGCGGACCTTTCCGAAGACCACGACGCTGTTGTGACCGCCGAACCCGAAGGAGTTCGAAAGGGCGACCCGCACGGTGGCTTTGCGAGCGACGTTGGGCACGTAGTCGAGCGCGCATTCCGGATCGGGATACTCGTAATTAATCGTAGGCGGCATGATGTCGTTCTGCACCGCGAGTACGGTCGCGACGCCCTCGATGCCGCCGGCCGCGCCCAGCGCGTGCCCGTGCATCGACTTGGTGGAGCTGACGCCCATCTTGAACGCGTGCTCGCCGAAGGCTTTCTCGATGGCTTTGGACTCGGCCGGGTCGCCGACCGGCGTCGACGTTCCGTGCGCGTTGATGTAGTCGACGTCGTCGGGCGAGATGCGCGCGTTTTTGAATGCTCGGGCAAAGGCCAAGCGGACGCCGTTGCCGTCGGGGTCGGGCGCGACCAGGTCGAAGGCGTCGGCCGATTGGCCGTAGCCGAGCATCTCGCAATAGATCTTGGCGCCGCGCGCCTTGGCGTGCTCGTATTCCTCGAGCACTAAGATGCCGGCGCCTTCGCCCAGCACGAATCCGTCTCGCTCCTTGTCGAACGGGCGGCTGGCGCGGGTCGGATCGTCGTTGCGCGTCGACATCGCCTTCATCGAGGAAAACCCGCCGACGGCCAGCGGTGAGACGGTCGCCTCGCTGCCGCCGGTGATCATGCACACCGCGTCGCCGTAGGCGATGGTGTTAAACGCCGTAGAGATGGCGTCGTTGCCGCTGGCGCACGCGCTCGCGGCCGAAAAGAAGGGTCCCTGGAACCCGTAGGCCATCGAGACGTGCGCCGGAGCGGCGTTGGCCATGAGCATCGGGATGAAGAACGGCGTGACCTTCGACCACGTACCGTTGACGTTAGCGATGTCCGAGTTGAGCCAGAACGTGATGATGCCGCCGATGCCGGTGCCGATGATGCCGCCGACTTCCTGCTTGAACTCCTTGTCCTCGGGGAGCTTGGCGTCCTCGATCGCCTCACGTGCGGCGACGAAGGCGAACTGCGAAAAGCGGTCCAGACGGCGCGCCTCTTTGCGGCCGATCAGGTCCTCGGGCTTCCATTCTTTGACCTCGCCCGCGATCTGCGTCCGGAAGAGGCTCGCGTCGAAGGCCGTGATCGGCGCGATCCCCGATTCACCGGCGAGTAAGCGGCGCCAGAAGTCGTCGCGCGTGTTGCCGATGGGTGTGACGGCGCCCAGGCCGGTCACGACGACCCGCCGCCGGGCAGGGATCGGGGGAGTGTTCGCGCTCAAAACTTCACCAAGTTACGGCGGCCCGGACAGACAACCTTTCGCAAAAAACGGTATGCTTGTCCGGATGAAAGCAGTCGGCCTCGGCCTCGTGGCGGCGGCGCTCCTCGCCGTCCTCGGAGGCGTCCCGGCCCGCGCCGGCGACCAAGTCTTCTCGAGCACCAGCAGCGGTAAGCCCCCGGCGCCGCTGCCCACGCCGACCAGCTGGCCCTACGTCTATGACGGGTCCAGCTACTATCCCGGATTCTGGCCACTGTGCGGCGGCGACTCCCACGGCCACCATTGCCGGCCGCCTCACGCGCCGATCTATCCGCCGCCACATCCGCCGCGTCCGCCGCACGGACCGACGCCGCCGCCGCGGCCGCTTCCGACCCACGCTCCGCCCCCGCCGACTCGCCGCCCGACGACGCCGCTGCCCTCGCGAGTGCCGGTCACTCCCCAGCCTTCGCGGTAGGCCGCATGTCGATCGAGTGGCGCGGCATCGACCACATGCGCTCGGGGCCGCTGTTCCGCGTCGCCGGCAATGCCTCGCTGCGCGTACGTCGACGGGCCTACGAATGGCTCCGCGAGCGCTTCGGCGGATTCGCCGGCAGGGTCGTACTGGATCACGGCGCCACGCCGGACACGATCTCGGCCGACAGCAACTGCCACCTTCGCTGGCTGCTCGAAGACGGGGCCACGGTTTGGGCGACGTCGGCCGAAGCGATCGGCCATCTGCCGGCCGTCTTTCCCGGCCTGCGCATCGCCGCGTGGCCGCCCAACCCCGAAACGCTGGGTCCGATCGACCTCGTCATCTCGTCGTCGGTCGTGGCACACGTCGGCGGGCGGCTCGAGCAAGTGCGGTTCGTACAACAGCTGCTGACCTTCGCGCCGCGTCTCTTCCTTACGACGCCGAATCGCCGCCACTGGCTCGAGTTTCACACCAAGCTGCCGCTGCTGCATTGGTTGCCGCGCGATCGCTATCACGCCGCGCTCGACGCGACCGGCCTCGGTTTTTGGAAACATCTGAACTTACTGTCTCGCGAAGAGCTGCAATCGATGCTTGACGAGGCGGCGGCGAACGGTGGCGCTTCGCTGGCGACGCAGTGGTACGAGCCGCGACTCCTCGGATGCGTCTCCAATCTCGTCGTTCTCGCCACGCAGACTCGGCCGCCCGCCGCGTGACCGGCGCCGAGCGTGAAGCCCGGTCGTTCGGCCGCTACCTGCTCGGTCGCGCGATCGACCAGCCGTCGGTTCGTCTTTACTCGCGGTACGTGACCGACGACGACTGCAGCGATCGCGACGGCGCGATCGTGGCGTTCGCCGCGCGGCATCCGTGGTCGATCGCTGCACTCGATGCGGCGCTGGCCGTGACGCGTCCGGACGCGCCGCTGCGGCGGCGTTTGCTGTTCCTAGCGGCGATTTTGGAAACGCGACCGCAGTGGTGCGACGCGTTCCTGCCGCGCGAACGCGGCCCGGCGTACGTCATTACGGCGGCCGGAATCGTGCTGCGCGCGGCACTCTGCGCGCTTGCCGGGTTCGCGCTCCTGCCGTTCGTCCGGTGACGCGCTACGACGCAATCGTCGTCGGCTCGGGCTGCACCGGGGCGATGGCGGCGCAAACGCTGGTCGAACGCGGGGCGTCGGTCGTGATGGTCGATGCCGGCTTCCTGCCGCGGCACGCGCCCGCGGTCCCGCCGGAAACGTTCGTCGCCTTACGCCGGAGCGACGAGGAGCAGTCCCGCTATTTTCTCGGCAGCGATCTCGACGCCGCGCGGTATCGGCCGGTCGGTGCGGGCGCGCAGTTCACGCCGCCGCGGCGCTACGTCACCGAGGGGGTCGCGCAATGGCTGCCGGTTCGCGGCGACGGATTCGCACCGGTCGAGAGCCTCGCGCTGGGCGGATTGGGTTGCGCGTGGGGCTTGCTATGCGGCGTCTATTCCGACGCGGAGCTGGGGCGCGCGTCGCTGCCGAGTGCGGCGATGCGCGCGGCGTATCAAACCGTCGCCGACCGGATCGGGATCTCGGGTGCGGCCGGCGACGACGCACGCCCGTACACCTACGCGGACCTGAGCGGCGTGCAGCCGCCGGTGCCGGCCGATCCGACGGCGGCCGCGATCGCCGCAGCTTACGCCC
The DNA here is from genome assembly GCA_035502675.1 of Candidatus Acidiferrales bacterium. Classification (GTDB taxonomy): domain Bacteria; phylum Vulcanimicrobiota; class Vulcanimicrobiia; order Vulcanimicrobiales; family Vulcanimicrobiaceae; genus DATJUC01. The sequence goes on from DATJUC010000079.1 coordinate 9,334, forward strand.
GCCGGCGTGCCGAAGTTCGCTCGCTGGGATTTCATCTCGGGCGGCCGGCCCTCGCGCTGCTCACGCAAGAGCGCGACGGTCGCGGCGCGACGCAGCTGCGGGACATGGACTTCTACGCCGACGGCGAGCGCGCGGCGTGGCGGCCGTGGATGACGATCGAGCGCCTCGCGCGGGCCGGAAACTTTCATTACGAGGGCAACGCGTTCGTCACGCACTTCCGCGAAGACGGCGACGGCGTCGAAGCCGTCGCCGTCGACGTGCGCGATCGCACGCAACGGCGTATTGCGGCGCGGCGCCTGGTGCTCGCGGCCGGAACGCTGGGAACGGCGCGCATCGTACTGCGCGCGCTGGCGCCGTCGGCGGCTCTGTCGCTGCTGTGCAACGCCTACACCTACGTGCCGTGCCTGGTACCGTCGCGGCTCGGCAAACCGATGCCGGAGCGAAACCTCTCGCTGGTGCAAATGACGCTCTTCCACGACCCCGGCGGCGAGCACCGCGACGTCGCCGCCGGCACGATCTTCTCGTATCGCTCGCTGCTCCTGTTCCGGCTGCTGCGCGAGATGCCGCTGCCGGTGCGCGACGCCCGCACGCTCATGCAGTATCTGCTCTCGGCCTTCGCGATCGTCGGTATCGACCATCCGCAGGAACGCTCCGGCGGAAAAGGCCTTCGCCTGGTGCCCGATGCCGGCGCGCCTTCCGGCGACGCACTCGAGATTTCGTACGCGCTGAGCGACGCGGAACGCGACGCTTACGACCGCCGCGAGCGCGCGTACCTGCACGTGCTGCGGCGCATGGGCGCGTGGCCGATGAAACGCGTGCGGCCGCCGCTGGGCTCGAGCATCCACTATGCCGGAACGCTGCCGTTCTCGCAGGCCGAGCGCGCGTTGCATCTGGCGCCGTCGGGACGGCTGCACGGAACGCGCAGCGTGTTCGTTGCCGACGGTTCCGGCTTCACGTTTTTGCCCGCCAAAGGATTGACGTTCTCGCTGATGGCCAACGCCCACCGGATCGCGTCGGCGCTCGAGTTTTCGGCATGAGCGCGCCGACGGTGGTGATCACCGGTGCCAACGGGTTCGTCGGGTCGGCGCTGATGCACGCCTTCGAAGCCGATGGCTGGCGAGCGATCGGCGCCGGCCGCCACGGCTGCGAGCGCGCCTACGACCTGACGTGGACGCAGTTGCCGCCCGAGCTTCTCGACGGCGCCGGCGCGCTGGTGCACGCGGCCTACGTCAAGAACGACTATCGCGCGAACGTCGCGGGCAGCGAGCTGCTGCTCGACGAGGCGCACCGGCGCGGTGTCGAACGGATCGCGTTTCTCTCCAGTTTGGCCGCGCACGACGGGGCGCTCTCGTCCTACGGACGGCAAAAGCTCGCACTCGAGCGCCGCTTCGCCCGCGACGGCGCGTTGGTGGTTCGGCCGGGACTGGTCCTGGGCGCGGGCAGCATCTTCGGGGCCACCTGCGAGTACTTGCACCATCATCGCTTCGTGCCGGTGATCGGCGGCGGCAAGCAGCCGATGCAGACCGTCTTCGTCGGCGAGCTGGCCGAAGCGGTCGTCACCGCGGTGGAACACGGCGTGCGCGGCGTCTTCACCGTCGCCGAGGTCGAACCGGTCGCTTTTATGACGTTTTATCGCGAGCTGGCGCGGCAACTGGGCGTTGCACCTGCCTTCGTGCCGGTGCCGTTCTGGGCCGCCGATGCTGCGCTGCGCGCGGCCGGCTTACTCCGCCTAAGCCTGCCGATCGATCGCGACAATCTGCTGGGCTTGCGCGCGATGGTCGCCGACCGCGGACCGTTTTTGCAAACGCCCTCCGGCGCCGTCTCCGATTATCGAAGGAATATTGCGCTCGCTCTTGCATAGAACTTTACGTGGCGCTGCCTAAACCGCACCGCAGACGAGCAAGCGAAAGTCTTTCGCTTGGCCGATAATCACCTAGTGAACCGCACGATCGCTCTCGTGCTCAACTGGAACTCGTGGTCCGACACCATCGCGTGCGTCGAGAGCTTGCTGAGGTCTCACCAGGTTCCGGATCGCATCGTTGTCTGCGACAACGGCTCAGTCGACGAATCTATCGAACGCTTGGCCGGTTGGGCTGCGCAACGCCCCGGATACCGGTTTTTCTCTTCGGCTGCGGAAGCGCTCGAATCGGCCGACGACGGCGAGCGTCTTTCGCTGATCGCCATCGGTAACAACGGGGGCTACGCCAGCGGAAATAACGTCGGCTTGCAATACGCGCTGCGGCGCGGCGCGGAGTTCGCGTGGATCCTCAACAGCGACGTGCTGGTCGCACCCGACGCCCTAGAGCGTATACTCGAGCTGGCCGGCGGCGACGCCAACATCGGCATCGTCGGCGCGAAGCTGCTCCGTTTCGATCGGCCCGACACGATTCAAGCGCTGGGCGGCGGCCGCATCATTCCGATCATCTGCCACGACACGCAAGCCGGCAGCGGCCGCAAGAGCGAGATGGCCGCCGGCGTGCCGCTGCGCGTCGATCACCTCGTCGGCGCCAGCCTTTTCGTCCGCACCGCCGCGGTGCGCGACGTCGGCTTCATCGACGAGTC
>DATJUC010000080.1:0-42867 GCA_035502675.1 Candidatus Acidiferrales bacterium
CCGCGCATCGCTGAATTCTCATGCGATCAATTTACCACGGTGCGAAAGGCTCGCACCCGAACTCGGCCCCGCGAGCGAGCGCTCGTTCGGATCTTGGCTTAACCCGCCGGGCGAGTGCTATGCTACCGCCATCACTGCAGATCCCAAATGGAGAGCCTCTCATGAAAAGCTTCTCATTCGCGCCACTCGGGATTATCGCGCTCGCAGCGATCTTGGTTGCGATGTCGCTGACCTCGGCCGCCGTCGGCGGCGCGTTTGCCGTCACGGCGTGCAAATCGCCGAATCCTTGCGTCGGGGGCAACAATACCGGAGCTTCCAGCGGCGTCCGAGGCACCGCCGTAAACTCGTACGGAGTCGTCGGCGTTAGCGAGAAGGGCAAGGCGGGCGTCTATGGATTGTCGACGAGCCAAGCCGGCGTTCAGGGCAAATCGACGAGCGGCAGCGGCGTCGTCGGCGGCAGTAATACGGGCAACGGCGTCTGGGGAACGTCGGTTAATCTGACCGGCCTCTTCGGAGAAAGCACGAACGGCAACGCACTCGTCGCGCAAGCCCTCGGCGGCGGCACGGGCGTCGAAGCCTCGAGCGCGACGGGTTACGGAATTTACGCGAGCGCCGGCGGCGACGACGACGTGATCTTGGCCAACGCCGGGAGCTCCAACACGGCCGTCGATGCCTCCGCATCGACCGGGTACGCGATCAAGGCCGTGAACAACACCGGGTCCAGCATTCCGGCCGCTTACATGAACAACGCCGGCGGCAACGGCGTCGACAGCGAAGGCTCGTATATCGGCGTCGTCGCCCGCGCGCCGGCCTCGGGCGGCTATCCGCTGGTCGCAACCGATCAATCGGGAAATAATCTCTTCTACGTCGACGGCTCGGGCAACGTTGCGTACCATGGGGAACTGTCGCATTTTGCAGTGACCCCGCGCGGGCGTTCGATCCGGACGTTCACGACGACCAATGAGTCGCCGACGATCGAGACGACCGGATCGGGCATGCTCGTCAACGGCGTCGCGGCGATCGCGTTCGATCCCGCGTTCGCCGACTCGATCGGCGGCGCACGCTACCACGTGCTGCTCACGCCGGATGGCGATACGCGCGGCCTGTTCGTCGCACGAAAGGATTCCGGCGGATTCGTCGTTCGTGAAGTGCAAGGTGGACGCGGGTCGTTTGCTTTCGACTACCACGTGTACGCGACGGACGCGTCGGTGGCGGCGGCAACGGCGCCGAGAACGCCTCGCGCTCCGCTGACGCACGCGGGCCGCCCCAAACCGCCGGAAGTGCCGCGGCCGTAGCCCCGAGCCCTTGACGTGCGCCGGATCGTGGCTCTGCTGGCCGTCATCGCGCTGGCGGCTTGCACCCGCGGCGGCCATCGGGGCGCCGCAAACGTGCTGCGCATCGCCGACGATGCCGATCCTACATCGCTGAATCCGCTGCTGGCGCACGACCAAGATACCATCGGCTACGACCTGCTCGTTACGCAGACGCTGATCGGTCTCTCGACCGGCAACCGGCTGACGCCCGAGCTGGTTACGCGCGTTCCGTCGCGTGCCAACGGCGACGTTTCGCCCGACGGCAAGCGGATCGTCTATCATCTGCGACCGGACGTACGCTTCGCCGACGGGGTAGCGTTCACGTCCCGCGACGTCGCATTTACGTATCGCGCGATCGTCGATCCGCGAAATCCGGTCGAGACCCAGGCCGCCTACCGCGTCATAGCCTCGCTCGCGACGCCGGACGCGCACACCGTAGTCATCCGGCTGCACCGTCCATGGAATGCCGCGGTCGCCGAGCTCTTCGCCCAAGCCGACTTCGCGTTTGGCATTCTGCCGGCGCACGCGTTTTCGTCAACCGACATGACGCACGCCGACTGGAACCAGCACCCCTTTGGCACGGGGCCGTTTCGCGTCGTCGAATGGGAGCGCGGCAATCGCATCGTGCTGGCACGCAACCCGTATTTTCGCCCCCGCCCGCACCTGGACGGCGTCACGTTCGAACTGATCCCGTCGACGGCATCGTCGCTCACCGCGCTGCGCAGCGGCGACGTCGACGTCGTCGAAGTTCTTCCGAATCAGCTGCCGGACGCGCGCGACATACCCGGAACCCGTCTGATGACGACGCCCGTCAACGGCGAATACGTGTTGATCGTCCAGACGCAGGCGGCGCCGACCCGCAACCTCAACGTTCGTCGGGCAATCGCTGCCGCGCTGGATCCGCGGGAAATGGTGCGCGGGCGCGAGGAAGCGATGTCGCCGGCCGATTCCTTTTTGCCGCCCGTCTTTGCATGGCACGTCGACGCCATGCGAGGCCGTTTCGACGATTCGGCCATCGTCGCTCGATCGCTGCAGGCGGCGGGTTATCGCCGCACCGGACCGTGGTGGACCCGTGACGGAGAACCGCTCGCCGTCACCTTGATCTATCAAACCGGTCGCGGCGACTGGCTCCCCACCATCGAGCAAGAACAGTTGCGGCGCGCCGGTATCGACGCCGGCCTCAAGAGCTTCGTTCCCGCGCAGTTCAACGCGCCGGGCGGTCCGTTACGCAGCGGGCGTTTCCAGCTTGCGGATTCGGCCTGGATCGGAGCCGCCGATCCCGAGCAGTCGGTGATCTTCGCTTGCAGCCAGCAGGGCTCCAACGGTAATAACAACTCGGCCTACTGCAATCCGCGCTTCGACGCGCGCTTCGAGGACCAAGCGGTGACCGCCAGCGTAACCCGGCGCGCCGAAGACTTCCGGGCGATGCAGCGCATGGTCGCAAACGACCTGCCGGTCATCCCGATAGCCTTCATGTCCGACGTCGACGTCGTCGCTGCCCGAGTCCACGGCTTCCGCCGCAACATGCTCATGTATCCCGCCGACGCCGCCTTCTGGTCGGTTTCGACCCCCTAAGCTCCGGCATCGTTTTAGGTTTACGGCGTTCACCCGTATCTTTCGCCCTCCCTCAATCGTCTTCATCACAGCAACCGACGACTTTTTGCAGGAGACATGCCATGAAAACACCCCCCATCGTCTCGCCGGAAGAGTGGGAAAGCGCTCGCCGGGAGCTGCTCGTAAAGGAAAAAGCCTTGACGCGCGCCCGCGACGCCCTGGCCGCCGAGCGGCGCCGCATGCCGTGGACGCCGGTCGAGAAAGGCTATCAATTCTACGGACCGCAGGGGAAGGCGAACTTGCTCGACCTCTTCGAGGGTCGCTCCCAGCTGATCGTATACCGCGCATTTTTCGAACCCGGGGTGTTCGGCTGGCCCGATCACGCCTGTCGCGGCTGTTCGCTCGGAGCGGATCAGGTCGCAAACCTGGCCCACCTCAACGCCCGCGACACGACGCTCGCGTATGCGTCCCGTGCGCCGCAAGCCGACATCGAACGGGTCAAAGCCCGTATGGGCTGGACGATGCTGTGGTACACGATCGCCGGCGACTTCGACAAAGACTTCGGTGTCGACGAATGGCACGGTCACAACGTGTTCTTCCGCGACGGCGATCGCATCTACCGCACCTACTTCATCCACGATCGCGGTGACGAACAAATGGGCAACACGTGGAACTATCTCGACATCACGCCGCTCGGCCGGCAGGAGTTGTGGGAAGATTCGCCCGAGGGCTACCCGCAGACCGAGCCCTACACGTGGTGGAACTGGCACGATAATTACGATGCCGGTACGGATGCCCGCTGGAACCAGGTCGTGAGCGCAGCCCAGCAGAGCACGAGCGGAAATCCATCGTGATCTTGCTCGCCCACATCATGGGCATACCCTTCGAAGAGTCGCTCGCGTCGTGGAGCGGCGGCCTAGCCGCCGCCATGACGATCGGTTTCGGCCTCGCGTTTCGTCTCGCTAGAGCGGTGGACCGATGGCTAAGGATCCCGGACGATCGATGCCGGCGGTGATCGTACGAATTGGATTGCGTCCTCGCGGACCGTAAACCACGACCGAGGACGCGGGTTCCGAGTTCGATGCCGGCTCGGCCACGTAAACGTCTCCGAGCGGGTCGATCGTCAGTGCCGAGGCGGCCCTACGCAACGAAATCGTGCGCAGCAGACGGTACGAGGGCGCGAACTCTTTGAGAAGCGCCGCGCTCCCGCGCGTCTCGATGAGATAGAGGTTCCCGCGCAAATCGAAGGCGACGAGCTGCGGATCGGCGATGGCGCCGGCAATCGTCGCCTTTACGGATAGAGCGGGCACGCTGAGGATCGTTATGAACCCATGGCTGAAGCGTCCTCCGTTCGCGACCGCGAGCCGGCCGTGCTGGTCGAGCGCCAACGCTACCGGGTTGACGAGGCCCGAGTTTGTGCGCGCCGAGGCCGCTGAAGCGCCCGGGGGATACGCGGCAATCGCATATCCTCGGGGCGAAGGGTTCTGAGCTCGGTACAGCACGTAGAGATTGGCGCCTGCGTCGGCGACGAGCGCGACGGCTTCATTGTGGCCCACGGCGTCGAACGTCGAACGAAAGGTCGCCGCGTCGTGCGGCAGCTCGTAGAACTCGGTTTGCACGCGCCGCGATTGCGCGAACACGGCGGCTACGAACGCATCGCCGTCCGGATCGAAGGCCACCGGCGTAACCGTAAAGGCATTATACGGGATCGGGACCTGAACCCATCGCGAAGGCACCGTCGAGCCGCGAGGATAGCGCACCACGTTCTCATACTGATATGGGTACTGCGTTCGCGCGTAGCCGTTGACCACCAGTAATCGCCCTTGCGCGTCGAACGCAACGGTATCGGCCGCATCAGGTCCGACGGCGATCGTCGGCCCGGGCTCGGTCTTGCCCATTGGATACGTCGCGATCGAGTCGCCGCCCGCCGTTGTCGCCGAGTTGGCGTCGACGACGAACAGTGCAAATGCCGCCCTGTGTCGTTGCGGCGTTGCAGGCGTCCCAGGCGGGGGCGTGAGAGACTCCCCCTTTACGGAGCACGCCGCGACCGCGAGCGCTAGGCCGGCGAAGATTGCGCGCGGCGCCGCCCGCTTCATCGTAGTACCGGCCCAAACGTCAATGAAATCGGATCGTAGACTTCGGCGCGGATCGTGCGCGCCGGGCTCGTGGCCCCGGGTGTAAAGACGTCGATCCCGCTCCAGTCGATGTGAAAGCGCGAGGTCACGCTGAACGCGACGTAAAGGCCGGCATCGGGCCCGACCGCCATCGCCGCCGCGCTTCCCGGCAGCGACACGGCTCTCGAGGGGGCCGTGGCCCCGGGCGCGTATTCGGCGACGTTCGAACTCCCGCCGTTAAAGACATAGAGGTCGCCCGCAGGGTCGAACGCAAGCAGCTCCGGAAACGAGACGCCCTCACCGATCGTTTGCGCGAGCGCGTACGATGGCGGGTTATAAATCGTGATGCTGCTCGCGTTCGCACAGTAGAGCGCACCCGAGGGAGCGACGGCAATCGTATTGGGTCGATCGAGGCCGTTGCGAATTGCCGCCCGCGGTTTCGTCGCGCCTTTCGCATAGACGGCGATCGACGCGTACTTCGGCCGCCGGTCGAGAGCGAAGATCGTCCCGTCCGGAGCGACCGCCAGTTCCTTGGCCGTCGCGCGTTGCTCGACGAACAGTCTGCTCCACGCGGCAGCGCCGGAGGGCAGTTCGTAGACGGTAGCCCAGTTTCGCCTCGCGTCGCGCGACTGAGCCGTTACCGCGACGAAGGCGTCGCCGCCCGAATCGAAGGCAGCCGGCGTCACGTAATCGACGAAATCCGCCGACGGCATGGCGATCGTCCGTGCCGGCTTTGCCGCATGGGGCCGGTAGACCGAGAGCTTATCGGGCTGGTAGTAGCCGTATTGCGGAACGAATCCGTTAAAGACGTAAAGCCGTCCGCCCTTGAAATCGAGTTGGTCCGGATTCGATGCGCTCAGGATCGCGCCGGACATGCGCTGGCCCCCGTCGCGATACGTCGTGATCGCGCCGTTTCCGCTCGGCGGCCCTTCGGCGTTGGCAACGTATAGCGAGAACGCGCTGCCGTTTGCCGTCTTTTCAGCCGAAAGCGGCGCCGCTTCGGGTGCCACGGATGCGCCGGCGCAGGCGCACAAGCCGCCCAGCAGCAGTGCGGCTAGGACCCGCACGAGTACGAAATCCTTCCGTAGCCGCGCGGCTTGTAGGGTGACGTGCCCGAAGCAGCGGATGTCCGCAAACCGAGAATGAACCAGATCGGCCGAACTTTGCAGGCGGTCGTTGCGGCGGCATCGCCTGCGATTGCGAGCGCGCGCGAACGTACCTCCGGAAGCGCGTACCGGGAGACCGCGCCTTCGGTCGTGATTCTTCCGATCGCCGGCGCGTTTCCGATCGTAAACCAGAGCGCTCCGTCGCCGCCGGGTGCGAGCGCCGTCGCGACGACTCGTTTCGGGAGCGAGTACGTGGTCAGCGAACCCGCGGCATCGAGCGTCGCGATCGCCCGGCCGCCGCTTTGGACGTACCACAGGTTGCCGTCGGGACCGGCGACCGCAGAGGCGATCGTTGCGGACGCCGGATACGTCGTCGTCGAAAGCAGCGATCCGTCGTTCTTATCGAATGCGTAGATTGCGGGCGGCTGACGATCCGGCCGATCATAGACGAACAGCGCGTTACGAGCCGCAACGAGCCAGGTGAGATTGTGATATTCGTATTGGCTCGCGTTGGGCAAGCCGAACCGCAGCCGGATCGAGGAAAACGGACCACCGGCGACGTTCTGATAGCCGATGCAGGTCCAGATCCAATGCGTCACGGGGTCGTAGGCGCTGCAGATTGCCTGCACCTGAAAGCCGCCGAAGACGTATCCCGGCGAAACGATCGTGCGTCCGTCGAACTGCGCGAGCGACAAATAGACGGCTTGCTGGAGCGACCGCGAGGCGTACACCGTCGTGTAGAAATACGTGCCGTCGGGTCCGGCCATCGGATCGAAGGCGGCCGACACGCGCAGGGGCACGCCGCGAAAGGGCCACTGCTCGATGCGGACCGCTTCGCCCGGCGCGGGGTTGGCGCGAGCTGGAGCAACGCCGGCGGAACCGGCGTCCGGCATCGAAGCCGGCGAACAAGCGGCCACGGCCGACGTGAGTGCGAGAAGAAAGGCTAGGCGCAACGGCATACCGGCAGACCTCAAGAGTGCTTCGCTGTTACCCACGGAGGCCGCCGCGCTAACGACGGGCGGCGACGATCCCGAGATTGAGTGCAGCAGCTACCGCTTCGGTGCGAGTCGATACGCGCAGTTTCGTGAAGGCGCCGGCAACGTGATGATCCACCGTTCGCACCGATCGGCAAAGGCGCTCGGCAATCTCGGCGTTTTTCAGGCCCTCGCATAGCAAGGCGAGTACTTCGAGTTCGCGCTCGGTCAGTTCGCACGGGTTCGCCTTGGTCGAGGCGCGCTTGCCGCGCGGGATGCCTTTGACCGCACCGGCGTGAAGACGGCCGCGAAGCGCTTCGGCTGCGGGACGAGCACCCAGACGCTCGTAGATCTCGAGCGCTTCGAGCTGGCCTGCGGCATCGCCCTCGGCAAGCGCGCGGGCTTGCTCGAACGGACATCCGAACGATTCCCAGAGCGCTGCCGCTTCGCGGAACCGTCCTTCGATCTGAAGCGCGAAAGGTGTCGCAAGGCCATCGCGCTCGACGTCGGCTGCGCCGGCGCGATGCAAAAAGTACGTAAATTCACCGCGAAACCAGTCGTGACCGTGCCGCTTCGCAAGCGCTAAGGCGGGCGAGACCAGAGACGCCACGCGATCCGTCTCCCCCCGTGAGAGCGCGGCCTCGGCGCTCACCGCCCTCAGCCGCCCGATCCGCTGCAGCGAGTCGCTGGCGTCGACGAGCGTGCTCGCCTCTTCCAGCAGCGGAGCGGCGCCGGCATCGCCTCGCCGGATGCGCACGCGCGCGAGCGTCACCAGGGCCACGACGCGGCTGATCGTCCGGTCGGAACTTCCAATTACTTCGAGAGCGTGTTCTTCGGCTTCGTTCCAGCGGCCGAGATACATCTCCGACATCGCCAGCCATGCCGTCGCGTACGTGCGCGCGCTATCGATATCGTGCCGGCTTGCGAATGCGATCGACTGCAAGAAGTACTGGCGCGCCTCGCGGAGCCGGTAGAGGTCTCCCGAGACCCACCCGAGATTGTTTTGGATGACGGCGGCGGTGAAATCGAGGCCTTCACGTATCGCGACGTCGATCGCCCGCCGCAGGTGCCGGCATCCCGCCTCATAATCGCTGAACGCGGTCGCCGCACCGAAAACGCCGAGCGCGGCTACGAGGACTTCTCGGCTCTCGAAGCGCTCCGCAAGCTCGATGGCCTTGCGGCTCCACGGGACGGCTGCCTTAAACTCTCCGTCGAGCATTCGAAGATGCGCCTGAATGCGATACGCATGAGCCAGTTCGACGCTCGGGGGTCCGGCTTCGAGGACCGCGATTGCCTGCAAGCTCGCGACATCGGCCTCGGCGACCCTCAGCGCCCTCGCGTAGGCCAGAGCGAGCTCGCTGAGGTTCGTTCCTTCGCCGATCGCGTTGCCGCCGCGCCGATGAAGGCCGGCAGCCGCCTTGCGCGCTTCGACGGCTTCCTCGAGTTGCGCGGTAAACTGGCACTCCTGGGCGTAGGCCTCGAGCCAAGCCGCGCGATCCGTTTCGGGCGCCGCTGCCGCACGTTGCAGCGCGGCCGCGTAGTGCGCGATCGCTTCACGGTGAGCTTTGCGATGCGCGGCTTCGCGCGCTGCTTGCGGCGAGTATCGCAGTATCGCGGCGGCATCGCCGGCCCGCGTGGCGTGATGGGCGAGACGCGCGGCCGGAACTCGATCGGAACCGGCTTTCTCCAAAGCGTCGAGGACGCGCTGGTGCAGCGACCGCGCCGCCGGCGGCGACAAGGAGTTTTCGACGACGCGGCGAGCCAGCTCGTGGCGGAAGCGCACCGATTCCGCGTCGGCTTCCAAAAGACCGCAGTTGAGACAACGTTCCAGCGCGGGAAGGCTCACCTCGAGCAACGCTTCCAAAAACGAGCGCTCGATCTCGCGCGGGACGATCGAAACGGCTTTCAGAATCGCTTGCGAATCGGGCGGCAACCGGGAAAAACGGCCGAGCACGAGATCTTCGATGCTGCGAGGCGTTCGATCGCCGGTGCTGCGCAAGAGTTCGGTAACGAAAAACGGGTTACCGTTGGTTGCCTCGTAAATTCCGTCGGCGGATTGCAGCGCGCGGTGCGCCAGCGCCGCTACGCCTTCCTTCGAAAGTCGCGAAAGCTCGAGGTGCGTGACGTTGGCGCTGGGAAGCTCGCCGACGGTGCGGCGCAACGGGTGTTCGACGCCGAGATCGTCGCTGCGATACGTAGCAACCAGCAAGCACGGTAAACGATCGATGCGCCGGCCAAGAAACTTGAGAAGGTCTAGGGTCGCTTCGTCGGCCCAGTGTACGTCCTCCACGACCAGCAGCGTCGCTCGCGGGCTTTGCAGTTCCTCGATGAATTTTTCGAAGAGAGCGGTTCGGTCGACGCCGGCTCGAAGCTGCGCGCCGAACCCTGCGTCGGACGACCGAGCGATGTCGTAAAGCGGCGCCAGCGGATGCGGAGTTTGCAAGGCGTCGCAAGCGCCCCACCACACGCGAACGCCTCCTCCCGCGTCCGCCAGCGCGCGCAGCAATCCCGTTTTGCCGATACCGGCTTCGCCCGCGACGAACGCGACGCTGCCGGTGCCGCTCTCCGCCCGGGTAAGGGCGTGTCGAAGGATTCGCAGCGGCTCGTCCCGCTCGACCAGATGCAGGGCCTGCTGCGGCACGGTGAGGCTCACAAATTGGGCAATCCCCGGACGCAAAATGGGCGACCCCGCGGACGCCCGAGGGAGGGCCGCCGGTCTAGTGTGGAATCGGCGGCGCCGCCTGGCGCGCCGTCGACCCGACGAGGTACGGCATGCCACGCTATATCGTCGAACGCACCTTCCAAGACGGCTTGACGGTCTCGCTCGACGAAAGCGGCGCCCGCGTCTGCACGGACGTCGTAAATGCCAACGCTAAACACGGCGTTACGTGGGTGCATTCCTACGTCAGCGGCGATCGCCGGAAAACGTACTGCGTCTACGACGGTCCCTCGGCCGAAGCCATTCGTGCGGCAGCTCACGATACAAACCTGCCCATCGACAGCATTACGGAAGTTGGCGTACTCGACCCTTACTTCTACCGTTCGGGAGGCTAGCCCCGCAGGTTCGCTAGCCCGCCTACGGCGTTTCGCCGGATTGGAGAGACCATAGGGCCGTCGACGTAACCGCGGCACCGCCGCGACAGCAGAAACTCGAAGCTTTCGCCGGTAAAATGCTCGGCGACCTCGGCGCCGTCGCCGCCGCGCCGCAGAAACGCCGTTCAATATCGTCTACGAAATAGCGCCCTAGCGAAAAGCGTTCCATCGCGATCTCCGCGCAACCGAAAGTGGAGAGGAGCTCCCCAAGTTCACTCAACACGACCGCGGAGATTGCGATGGGCATCAGTAATCGCGCCCGAGGTTAGCGCGTTTGCGGCGTTGCGGGTCCGAACGCTCTCGTGCAGGTCGCGCAGCGAGAACCATCGCAGCTCCGGCAGCGCGGCAACGAAGCCCACGGCCGTCCGATAGCCAACGCCGGGAAGTTAGCGAAGCCGGCTTGCGCCGGCTGCTCGTCGCGATCGGCGTCATGGCGGCGCTCACGCAAACGCTCGACACGACGATTACGAACGTCGCGCTTCCGACCATCCAGGGAAACCTCGGCGCAAACTACGCCGCACCGGTCCTGCCGCCGTGCTCGCCTATGCCGACGCGACGGCGTTGATGGCACTGTCGCGTTCTTCTGCGCGCCGCTGGGACTCTTCATGCACAAACCTACGCAGCCGGAACCGCAATCGCCGGCTGCGGCGTAGGCTCTGGGCGGGTGGCCGGGCCAAGCACGGAAGCGGCGCAACCTTCCAGCAGGCGCGACAGGTCAAACGGTTCGAACTTTCAGGAGGAGCTTTGGTGGCCAAGATTGCCGTTATTTACTACAGCGCTTACGGACACACGTACGAGATGGCGAAGTCTCTGGAAGAGGGCGCTAAGTCGGTTGGCGCCGAGACGCGTCTGCGCAAGGTGCGAGAACTGGCGCCCGACGAGGTGATCGCGACGCAAAAGGGATGGCACGATCACCGCGTGGCGACGCAGCACGTGCCCGAGGCGACCCTCGACGATCTCGAGTGGGCCAACGGCTTCGCCTTCGGGACACCCACACGCTACGGCGGCCCGGCGGCGCAGCTCAAGCAGTTCATCGACACCACCGGCTCGATCTGGCAGAAAGGCGCACTCGCGGACAAGGCGGCTACGTCTTTCAGCGGGGCGATGAATCCGCACGGCGGCCAAGAGAGCACGATTTTGGCCTTGAACAACGCATTTTACCATTGGGGCTCGATCATCGTTCCGCCCGGCTACACCGATCAGTCGATCTTCGCCGCCGGCGGCAATCCCTACGGAGTCAGCAACACCGCGTCGGGCGAGGCCGTGGACGACACCGTGCTCAAGGCGGCGTTCTACCAGGGAGCGCGGTTGGCGAAGTTCGCCGACCTGCTCTCGCGCTAATCGGAAGCGTCCGAAGCAGGAAGCTCCCATTCCGTAAACGGACAGGCTTGCATGGCGGCAATCACGATCGACGAGACGGCCAGATTCGTCAGCATGGTAGCGCTCGACCTCGGCAAGGCCGACGCATCGGCGGCGGCTCGCGAAGTGCGGTACGCCATCGAAGAGCGAGGCTCGAGCGAAAAAGGCTTTCTCGGCTCGGTCGTAATGGCCGACCGCGAGCGATCCCGACTGTTAGTCGTTTCGCTGTGGGAGTCGGACCACGCGTGGAGTGCGGCGCAATACGATCGGGAGATTGGCCGGGCGGTGAGCGACGCCGTCGAAACCGCATCGTCGTACGACATCCAAACGTACGAAACGCTTACCGTCGTCCGCGCCTCGTGAACGTCCCATACGTGAGGAGTTTGACTATGAGCGATGCAACAGATCGTTGGTCCCAGGAAATCACCGAACGCGACCGGCACGATCTGCCCGAAGGCGTGTTCGCTTCCGGGTCCGCGCAGGAGATTGCCGATGCCGTTTTGGCGACGGCTCGGGGCGAAGAAGGTGACGAGAGCGTCGAGCGCCGGGCGATGGCAAAGCTGACCTTCTACGAAAACCGAGCGGGCCGAAACCTGTCGCCGGAACGCCGCCAAACGCTGGAAGACGCAAAAGCCATCGTCAGAGAGTCGTCCTAGCCATGCCTTCAAAAAAAGCGCACGCGGAGCTCAAGCTAGGGGATAAAGTCTCCATTCCGGGCGAAGGGCTCAAAGGAGTCGTCACCGCCGTGCATCCGCACGAGGCAATCGTCAAGCTGGAATCCGGAGAGCATCGCCGATTCGCGCTCGAGTCGATTCATCGCGACGCGACCTTCGACGAGCTTTCCGATTTCGTCGACCACTAGCGTGGATACCGGGACGCTCGCCGGCCTTCAATGAACGGCGATGCCGTTGACTTCTGCTAGCTGCGTCTTCGACCCCTGGATGACTTGCACCGGCGCGACGTTCCCGTTGGCGCCGGGCGCGAAAACGAGAATCGACGCGGGCGGCGGCCCCGGGACGAGCGGCTCGTTTCCGACGTAGAGGTAGCCGGCTTCATCCACGGCGATGGCGTCGGGATTCCACAGCTGCGTCTTCTTGCCATGAATGAAGATCGTCGGAGTGACGTTGCCCGACGCCCCTGCCGGATATGCGGTGATCGTACTCGCGTCCAGGTTCGCTGCGTAAATCAGGTTGTGGACGGGATCGTATGCGATGCGGTTCGGGCCCGAGAGATGCGTGTTCGAGCCGGCCAACCAGCGAAGCGGCGCTACGTTTCCGTCGGCACGCGGGCCGAACGTGAGGATCTCTCCGCCGTAGTGCGCCGTACATTTGGGCGGCCCACAGCGATCGCTCACGATATAGTCGCCCATACCGTCAAACGTTATCTGTGACGGCAAGTAAAGACGGGTGGCGGGCCCAGCGATCTTGCGAATCGGAGCGGCGTTGCCGGTCGAACCGGCGCGCCACGTAGCGACGAATCCTTGATTGACGTCGTCGGCCACGATTTCGCTCTCTTTGGTGAGCGCCACGCCGCCGCAAGAAACGGTTTGCGGCGAAATCACCAGCCGGGCGGCCGGCTTGACGTCGCCCCACGAACCCGGGCCGCGATTCAGTGGGAATACCGAGACGAACTTGCTAAACGTGCGACAGGTCCAAAGGGCGTCGCCGCTCGAGTCGAAGAACGCGCTTTGCGGCACGCAGCAACCGCCGGCTTCGAAGAGGCCGGTTTTCCTACCGGCAATAACGTGCGCGGGAGCGACGTTTCCGTTTGCCGCAGCGGGATAGACGCCGAGTTCACCCGGTCCGAGGAATCCGCCCGGCCCGCCCCGGCTGGACCGGATCGCGGCAAAGAACGTGAAGCGGGCACGTCCGGTTACGGATGCGGTAAAGCCGTTCTCCGTCGCTAGCGCCGTCTGCGACCGGCCGGCGAACGGCACCGGGAGCTGGCTCGGCTGGCTGCACCCGCCGACGGCCACGCCGAAGGCGAGCGCTGCGACTGCGACGAGCCCCGACTTGCTTCTCATCAACCAACAGCTTCACGACGGCGACCGGCTCTTCCGCCTCGCGCGCTCGTTCGCACGAAGGATAATAAGTCCAACCTTAGTAGTTTGGGCTTACTATGCCGAAGTCCGACCCAAACGAGATAGCCGAGGCGCTCCGCGTCGGGATCGGCCTATTGGTGCGCCGCTTGCGCCAATTACAGATTGAAGGCAGCCTGACGCTGCCCGAGACGGCGGCGCTCAAACGGCTGGAGGCGGGCGGCCCCACGACCGCGACCGAACTCGCCAAGCAAGAGCAAATCAGCCCGCAATCGATGGGTGCGACGCTGAACGCGCTCGAAGGGCGCCGTTTCATCCGGCGCCTTTCCGACCCGCACGACGGGCGCCGTTCGATCGTTGCGATGACGCCGGCCGGCGGAAAGGCGCTGCGCGAAAATCGAAGCGTTCGGACGCGACTGCTGGCCCAAGCGATTGCGGCGGCATTTACCCGGGAAGAACTGCACGTGCTTGCTGCAGCCGCGCCGCTGGTAGAGCGACTTGCCGAACGTCTCTAACCGCTATAAATGGATCGCCCTCTCGAACACGACGCTGGCGATGTTCATGTCGGCGCTCGACGGGTCGATCGTCATCGTCGCGCTGCCGGCGATTTTCCACGGCATTCATCTCGATCCGCTCGCGCCGGCCAACGTCGGCTACCTGCTATGGATGATCATGGGCTACCGGCTGGTGCAAGCCGTGCTCGTCGTCACCCTCGGTCGACTTGGCGACATTTACGGGCGGGTGCGAATTTACAACGCAGGCTTTGCCGTCTTCGGAATCGCCTCGCTGCTGCTTTCGTTCGATCCGTTCAGCGGTCCATGCGGCGCCGAATGGCTGATCGGATGGCGGGTCCTGCAGGCGCTGGGCGGATCGATGCTGATGGCTAACTCGGCGGCAATTCTCACCGACGCGTTCCCGCCGCAGCGCCGGGGCTTTGCGCTCGGCATCAACCAAATCGCGGGACTCGCGGGACAGTTTATCGGCTTGATCGCCGGCGGCGTGCTGGCGGTCGTCGACTGGCGCGCCATCTTCTGGATCAACGTGCCGGTGGGCGTCCTCGGCACCGTGTGGGCATACTATAATCTGCGCGAAACGAGCCCGCGCAGCCGCGAGAGCATCGACTGGTTCGGAAACCTTACGTTTGCCGGGGGCCTCACGGCCTTGCTGACGGCGATCACCGTCGGCGTGCAGCCATACCGCCATCACGCGATGGGGTGGACCAATCCGGCCGTTGTGGCCGCGCTCGCCGCCGGCATCGTACTAATCTCCGTCTGCATTCTCGGAGAAGCCAAGATCGCCGAACCGATGTTCGATCCCGGCTTGTTCAAGATCCGAGCGTTTGCCGCTGGGAACGTGGCCAGCCTGGCCGCTTCAATGACTCGAGGCGGACTCCAGTTCATGCTGATCATTTGGCTGCAGGGCATTTGGCTGCCGCTGCACGGCTACGACTATAGCCAAACGCCGTTGTGGGCCGGAATTTATCTGCTGCCGTTGACGGCCGGATTCCTGATTTCCGGCCCGACGTCGGGCATTCTTTCGGATCGTTTCGGAGCGCGGCGCTTCGCCACGGCGGGCATGCTGGTCACGGCCGCCAGCTTCGCCGGACTGATGCTGCTGCCGGTGGACTTTCCGTACTGGGCGTTCGCCGGGCTGGTCGCCGCCAACGGCATCGGCGCCGGAATGTTCAGCTCGCCCAATACCGCTTCGATCATGAGCAGCGTGCCGCCGGAACACCGCGGCGTCGCTTCGGGCATGCGCGCGACCTTCCAGAACTCCGGGACGGCCGTTTCCATCGGCGTCTTCTTTTCGCTCATGATCGCCGGGCTCGCGCGCACGCTGCCGGCGCAGCTCGCCGACGGGTTACAAGGCTACGGCGTGCCGCATGCGGTCGCGCAACACGTCGCCTCGCTGCCGCCGGTCGCGTCGCTCTTTGCAGCGCTGCTCGGCGTCAACCCGATCCAACAGCTCCTCGCTTCCAGCGGCGCCTTGGCCGCGCTTCCCGCTCAGAGCCGAAGCGCCGTCACCGGTCATCAGTTTTTCCCGAACCTCATCTCGGCACCGTTTCACGAAGGCCTCATCGTCGCATTTCTGGCAGCCGTCGTCATGTCGCTGATCGCCGCAACGGCATCGGCGTTACGCGGCA
Organism: Candidatus Acidiferrales bacterium; assembly: GCA_035502675.1. Taxonomy (GTDB): domain Bacteria; phylum Vulcanimicrobiota; class Vulcanimicrobiia; order Vulcanimicrobiales; family Vulcanimicrobiaceae; genus DATJUC01. The sequence continues at coordinate 15,695 of DATJUC010000080.1, forward strand.
CGACCGTCACAAGGAGATCCCATGAATCAGCCGCCTGACAAACTCAACCCAAAGACGACCGCGCTTTTGGTGATGGACTATCAGTCCGGCATCGTGGCGCGAATTCCCGAGGCCGCAGCGCTCCTCGAGAAGGCCGCTCGAGCGATCGCCGCCGCGCGTCGTCACGGAGCACGCGTCGCATACGTGCGCGTCGCCTTCGACGAGGCCGATGCTAACGCGATCCCGGCGAGCAATAAGGCCTTCTCGCGGTTTGGCCCGATGATCGACGCATTTCGCCCCGACTCTCCGGCGACGCAAATCGATCCCAGGATCGCGCCGCAGCCGGAAGATATCCTCGTTCGCAAGACCCGCGTTGGAGCGTTTTCGACGACCGATCTGCGCGAGCAGCTGACGGGCGCGGGGATTACGGCGTTGATCCTCGCGGGCATCAGCACGAGCGGCGTCGTCCTCTCGACCGTGCGTGATGCCGCCGATCGCGATTACCGGCTTTTCGTCGTCGCGGACGCCTGTGCGGACCCGGATCCCGAGGTTCACCGGTTCCTGATCGACCGGATTTATCCAAGTCAAGCCGACGTGATCGACGTCGGCGCCATCGATGGACTCTTCTAAAGCCCCGTCGAGCGATAGGGTACGTAACCGTCCAGGAGCGCGTTCGGCATGAAGTCAACTCGATTGCGCGCGTAATCGACGGTGAACGTAAAGCGCCGCAGCTGCAGCTGCCGGCCGGAATATCGCGCGCGCAAGTCGTGTTTGGCTTCGAAGACCGGCGAGAGCGTCACCGCTCCGGCCTTCGCCTCGACGACGGGCGTGCCGTCGGAAAAAACCGCCGGAACACGAATGACGGCCGGCGTCGGATCGTCGTCATCCGCCGAACGTGGCGACGTCGTCCGTAAAGTCGACGGTTACGGCAAAATGCGAAAGGAACGAGTATCTGAGGATCCCATCGATCGGCCCGTAATCGCCTTACTGCGTGAGGTCCAGCGGCAACGGGACGATCGCCCCGGCAACCCCGCGAACTTCGGCTTTTCCTACCTTGACGTCGCTTAGCGTCAGCGTGCTGCACTTGCACCTTGGCGCTGCCGGTTACGTGACCGCTTCCGCTTCCTTCGAGTCCGGCTTCGCGCGCCAGATGCGGCGTGATGACGGTGATCGGGGCCCGAAACGACGTGGAGGTCGTCGAGGCGAACCGACATGGGCGCGGTCGCGTGCAGCATGAGAGGCTACTTTTTAGACGGTCGCGCGAGCTTTCTGCTATGGTCCTAGGATCGACATCGGAATCGGCAGCGAGACCGTAGCGCCCAAACCGGTCGTTGCCGTGAGGGAAAGCGAGACGCTGGTCTGGCCGATCGGCAGGCCGGCATTGGAAAAGTTGAAGCTACCCTGCCATTGTCCCGGGCCGATGCTCTGCAGGTTTGCGATCGGAACGATGGCATTGGGACCGAAACTCAACTTGGCCACGTTGGTCGACGTGATCGCCGAAATGGTCATCGGATCGCCGTTGTGCACTACCGACGGCGTCACTTGCACGTAGAAGATCTGCGGGGCGGCGTTGGAAGCGGCATAGTTGTTCTGCGGTGCGGCGCCAAACGTGTAGACGTTGGTTTGTGAGAAGGCCGTCGGTAAGGGTTGGGGGCTCGGACCGCTAGACTGCTGCGGCAGGCCGGCGCTATGCGGCGGCGCCGTTGCGATGAGCCCGCCGGGCGGCGGCGTTGCCAAGACGTGTGCCGGCGGCGCGTTCGACGTCGGCACGATTACCGGCCGCGGCTCCGGTGCGGGAGCGGGCGGTGCTTCCGTGCGCTCCGGCTCAACCTCTAAATGGTGGCGCGGCGGCGGAAGCAACGTGCCCGGAGGCAGCGTCGGCAGGCCCTCGGGGCGCGGAATGCCCAGACGGTTCTCGCCGATGGCGCCGCTGTCGCCGGCTTGAACGACGTGCGGGGTCACCGTCACGATCAGCTCGTTGCGCGTGCTCTGCACGTTATGATACTGGAATAGAATCGGGCCGATCAGCGGGATGTCCCCGAGAATCGGCACCTTTTGGGTGGTGCGCTCGTCGTCTTCTTCGATCAGTCCGCCGATAACGATCGTCTCGCCGTCGCGCATTCCCACCGTCGTGGTGGTGTCGCGGCTTTGAATATTCGGGACGCCGGTGGAGGCGTTGATCGCGGCGATCGAGTTGACCGACGGATGCAGAGTCACCGTGATGTAATCGTCGGCATTGACCACCGGAGTGATGTCGAGCGTGACGCCGGTTTGAAAGCTCTGCACCTGGGTGGTCGCGACGGTGCCGGTGCCCCCGCCGGTGGTCGTCAGTATGTTGACCGTCTCGCCGGCCCGCAACGAGGCGGTACGGCCCGAGATCGTGGTAATGCGCGGATCTTCCAAGATGCGCGCGTGGTTGTTTTGAATTAGAAAGTTAAGCACCGCCTCGAGCTGCATCGGCGTACGGATTAGCGGGAAGAAGTTGAGGTAGGGAATCTGCTGACCTGCCCCGGGCACCGTGTTGCCGGGTGGATAGAGCGGCGGCACTTCTTGCAGCGTCGTCGAGAGCGCGGCGTTGGGGAACTGTAAGCCCAACTGCTTGACGACGCCCTCGTCCACTTCCAGCACTTCGGTGTCCAGCGCCACCATCGTCGGCGCCCGGTCCAGCTTTTCGATGAGGTCCTTGGCCAGCTTGATGCTGTAGGGGCTGCCCGTGAGCACCAGCTCAGTAGAGTTGGGCGGTACGACGATGTGCAGGTCGCTAGCCGTGTTCTGCAGCGCTTGCGTCACCGTGTTGGCAATGTCCGTTGCCGTCGTCGAAGCTCCGCCTTGTTGGCCCGGCACCGCCGCGTGCAGTTGCACGACGTCGACGCCGGAGCCGCCCGCGCCGCCTTGCTCGCCGCCGGCGCCCGCGCCGGTGCCGGGCGGGGCAACGTCGAGTTGGCTAATCGCGTCGAAGATTCGGCGCTGAACGGTAAGGTTAGAACGCACCGTGATCGCGTTGAGATCAGGGTTGACCTCAACCGGAAGATTCGAAAAGGAGCGCTGCAGCAGATCGGCCACCGACTGTGCGTCGACGTACCTGAGCCGGTAGACTTGCGTGTACTGCGTTCCGCTCTGCGGCACGTCCAGCTCGGAGATCAGCTGCTTAGCGCGATCGACGTCGTCGGGCGGACCCGAGAGCAGAATCTCGCTGCCGGAGACCACGACGCGCACGCCGGGCGTCTCGGCAGCCACGGCGCGCGCCACCTGTCTTGCGCTGCGCTGCGTGACGCGCACGGCCTCGGCGGGGTAGCGCGGCTTGGGCGCAGGCGTCGGGGGCGCCGTATCGATTGCCTGGATAATGGCCTTAATCTGCGCGACGTCGGCGGGCGAGGCTATGACGATGACGTTGCGGTTCGGTGCTGCCAGAATGCGGGCGCTCGGATAGACCGCCGCAAGGCGCCGCACGGCCGTTTCCGGCGAGATGACGCGTAGCTGCACGGTATCGACGACGGTATCGGTGGGGTTCTTGACGTCGATGCCGCTGGCGATGGTACGCATGCCGGTTTCTTGATACCCGGGAGCGACCACGATCAGGGCGTTGGCGTGCGAATCGACGGCGATGTGCGCGTCGGGATAAACGGTGTGCAGGATTTCGGCCGCACGCGATGCGGAGATGATTTGGAGACTGATGACGATCGGCGGGTCGGGCGTCGGAGTCGGCGTGCTTCGCGCCACCGCCGGCGCGAGCGGGAACATCGTACCGGCGGCCAGAGATACGGCAGCAACGACGATCAGCAGAATCCTCGGGATCCTTGGACGGGACGCAGGCAAGACCGGCAAACGCGCTGCCCTCTCTCTTGCGGCTAGCTCCATTCCCCGCGGGGAACCGAGCGAATTGCCTGCTCTTGCCGGCGATCGTTCTCATCTTGCGGGCGGTTCTTGGATCGCAGGATGATGGCCATCGCCTCAACCGACGCCTGCGCCTGAACGAGCGCAGCGCGCTCGATCAACTTTTCGGCGCCCCGTGCGATCTCCTCATAGGCGCGAATCGCGCCTTCGGAGTCGCCGCCGTCTGCCTGCTGCGCGGCTCGTTCCAGACGCCGGTCGACATCGTCGAGATGCAAGTGTGCGTGCAGCAACCGAGAAGCGACGAACTGGATCTGCTCCGCGATCAGCGAGAAGATTTCCGAGCGCTCGCTGAAGAACTGCGCGAGCGAGATCCCAAGGCTGTTAGCTATTGCCTGAGGTGACTTCTTTTCCGCACACGATTCCATAACGATGGCACACTGCCGGATCGACTTCTCTCGATGCGCTCCGCGCGAAAAGGTATCGCGATGAAACTGGGCGGCCCTGCGGATCAGACAGTGGATGTAGCCGACGGTCGCCAGATCGTTTTGAGCGCGCGTGTCTGAAGTTCCGAAAAACGGGCCCACGAGCGGATTGCAGCGCAATCCCTCCGGATCGTGCAGGTGCCGGAACAGGTGCTCGACCGCGTCCGCAAGCGTTCGCTCTTCTCCGCGGAAGCGGCGAGCCCTCATTCTACCGGCGCGTTCCGCACTCGTCGGTCGCAATCTGCGTTCCGATCGGAATCCCGATGCCCGACACGCTGTCGAAGCCGGGCAGTGCCGACTCGCCCGTCGCACCATCGAACGAATTACTGCCCTTGACGACGTCGACGAAGTCGTATTTGTACGCCGTCTTTGCGAAGGCACCGTAGAGCGTGTCGATGCCCCACTGCGAGGTCGTGCAGACCTGATTGATTTCGGCCTGCATCGCCACGTAGATCGGGCTGGCCCACGACGTACCCCAAACCAAGCCCCACGACCCGTTCAGATAGACGCTGTCGTGCGCCGCGGGGAGCGCGATATCGGGCACGTTCCGCCCGGAAGGCTGGACTCCGGCGACCCCCGTCTGATAGGGCGGCGGCGTCCAGATCGTCGAAACGCCGTTCCCGCCTGCGCCGAGCAGATCGTCCCACACGGCCGGATTCGAAATCGGCCCGCTTACCGGAACGTTCGGGTTCGTGCTCCCCGACTGCGTGCCGCCGACGCCTACGAAGTGCGGATCGCTGGCCGGCGCACCGGCGCCACGCTGGATCGAACTTCCCCCATCGTAGCACTCGGGACCGTAGTCGCCGCTCGAGGCCGCGAACGTGACCCCTTGAGCGGACGCGCCGAGCGCGATGCCGTCGGTGATCGAATCGAACGTGGGATCTACCGTATCGCACTCGCTAAACGAGGAGTTCACGACGGTCGCCTTGCCGTCGCTCACGATCTGGTTGTAGGCATCCTCGACGTCCGTATCGCTCAATACGGCGGGATTATAGACGATGATGTTCGCTCCCGGCGCGAGCGACGCAATCGTTTCGACGTCGAGCGCGGCCTCGAGCGCGTCGCCCGGGGTGCTGCCGCCGCCGTCGATGGGCTCGTCGGTTACGGTTCCCGTTCGCGTGATCCCGAAATAATGGAGAAACGCCGCGAGGTCCGAGGCCGAAACCGTATTGTCGATGACGATCGCGGCCGTCTCGCCTTTTCCGTCGTCGCCGTAGGCAACTGGTAAAGAAAGCCCGTTCGTCACGTCGCTCGGTCCCCAGCCGCCGGTTGGACCCAGCCCGGGCACCGGCGTGGGCGTCGGGGCCGCGCCCACCAGGCTGACGTTATCGACGTACTGAGTATCGTAGTGCTTCGCGCGGCCGCTGCCGTAGACGCCGAAAAAGAGCGTCTCGGTCTTTCCGGCGTACTTTGCAAGGCTCCACGTCCTATGAACCCAGCCGGCAAAATTGGCATTCGTCTTTGCGAGTTCGATTGCCGGCTTGCCGGCCGCGTCGGCGAGCGCTATTTCTTGATATGCGTTTCTCTCAGTGGGTTCGTTCGTCGTTTGATAGAGCCACGCCCCGAGCGTCGCATTCCGCGGCACCGTAACGCGTTGGCAGATCGCGGACCAGCCCTTGACCTCGCTGGCTGACGTTGCCGATCCGGTTAATGCATCGTATTCCCCATTTTCCGGGTGCCGACGAGAGACGGATGCCGATGCCGCGCCGCAGCTGGTCCACGGCGCAAGCTTCCCTGTGCTGAAGCTTCCGTTGGACACGACGTTTTCGTATTTAACCGCCGGCAGCGTCGCTGCGGCGTCGGAATCGCGGTGCAACAGGACGAGATCGTTGGCCTCGGCGGCGGCGACCTCCGGAGCTAACTGCGCGGGTATTCGTAACGGCCGGATGTTTGCCGCCCGTACGCCGTACTGCGGTTGCTGGAAATCGTGGATCTCCGTCGAAAAAAGCCGTTCGACGTTAACGGAAGGCCCCACGGCGTCGACGATCAGGCGATTGGCATAACGCCGGGTTACGCGTAAACCCGCATCGTGCAACGCGGATAGCACGCGATGCTCCTGGCTGACGGTAGGGGCGTAGCGTGCTAAGAATTCCTGGCGCGCGAGATAATGCGGTTGCGGATCGCGTTCCAGACGGTCGACGAAGCGCTCCAGCTCGGCCTCGTGATTGTAGCGCAGAAGCAGGACGACCCGGGCCGGCTTGCCGGGGCTGCGGCGCCCGAGATCGCGCGCGGATGCCGCCGTCGCTTTGCCTTGCGCCGAACCGGGCACTTGCGGCGTAATTCCCCCGCCGCACGCTGCCAGCGTGCCGATCAGCAGCGAGCAGGAGAGCAGAGTGCGGGTGGGCATGCGTCGAGTCGATGACATCAGCGGTATTCCTCAGCTGCGGACGGTGCTTAGTACGCGATGGCGAGTGCAATCGGCGTCGAATAACCGGAGGGCGACGGGATCGGGCTGCGATGCACCCACGTGCCGTAGGCGACGGGAATAATCTGGTTTCGCGCACCGCTGGCAACGTAAACGTTCTTGGAACCCGGATCTTGCGCCAGGGCGCGCGGATCGCTTAACGACGCCAGCGTTAACGGGCCCTGTCCGGGAACGACTTGGTAGAGATTCGCCTCGCCGGCCTTGATGGGTTTGCCGACGACGAAGACGTCCACGAAGCTCGCCGCCGCCGTATAGTCAGTGGCGATTCCGGCGATTGCCGCCAGGGGCAGACTCGAACCGGTTGCATATTCGCCCGACTCGCTGTAGAGGCCGAGACCGCCGCCGTTTTTCTGCCCGACCGCGACCGCGCCGGGCTGAACGAAGGCCAGCGGACCCGGGGACGGCGTCTGCGCGAAGGCTCCCGCGGAAAGCGCCACCGGCGTGCCGGCCTTGCTGTAGGCGGCAACGCCACTTCGAGCGGTGACGTAAAGCTGCTGAACGTCCGGATCGTACGCGAGCGCGACGATGCCGCTGGCGCGAATCGGTTTGAAGCCCGCAATTGCCTTGCCGGCAGGATCGAACGCGACGACCAGTCCGCGAGTGCCGTCGCCTGCGAACAACTCTTGATCGCGGGAGTCGTAGGCCAGCGCCGGAACCTTCCCAAGGCCTGCAAAGGCGCCGCTGGGCAAGCTTACCCGCTCGTCCGTCTCTCCGTTGTAAAGGACGATCGCGGCCCCTCGACTTGGGACGGTGTCGTAGGCAGCGTAGATCGCGGAAGCCTCGGTGACGGTCGCCGAGTTTTCGGCGTGGTTGCCGAACGCGTCGGTCGCCGTAGCCACGATCGCGGCTTTCTGTCCCGGCGGCAGACCCTGGATCAAGGCAACTTGAAAGTTTTGCGGATCTTGGTCCGGCTTCGGTCGAGTGACCTTCAGATATGCCGTCGACGTAACCGATGGCGCCAAAATGAGGTCCGCCGGTTGGGGCACGAGTGTGTTACCGTCGACGTCCTGGGCCGTCACCGCGAACAAGCCCGGCACGTCGCCGAGAAAGTCGAATCCGCCGTTCTTCGAATCGGGAGCGACGAACGGTTGGCCGGGAGCTTCCGTTATCGCGATTGCGCCGACGACGCCGGCGACTGCCACCTTGATGACGTTGGTTGCATTTGGCGCGATCTTCTGCGTCACTCGCGCCGCCCCGACGACGTTTCCGACAGGATTCCCGGCGGATTTTTGCGTGCGGTCGTAGAGGGTGAACGCGAAGGTATCACGGCCGGCAGGCGCGTCGACATCGGTGGTTGTCGTCGAGGGTTTACCAGTCGCAGCCGGGGCGTTCACATACGCCGCGGTTTTGGCATCACCATTGACCACGACGATGATGCTTGCCCCGGAGGGTGATATCCAGCGAGGTCCGCGGGACGTCGCGATTTGCTTGCGGTTGGCCGGCCAGCGAATCGTAAACTGCGCCGTCGTGCTGCTCGTCCGCGGCTGCGCCGGCGGCACCTCGGGCACGGGATCGCCGCCCGGGCCCATCGCCGTGCCGGAACATCCAGCAATGAAGACGGCTGAGACTGCGACAATACCGAACCGTTGCTTGCGTAAGCGCTTCATGATCGCCCTCTTTTCGGACATCAGTATTTGAACACGGCGAGTTCGGAAAATCCCGGACCTTTGATGTAGCCGGTGCGCTCCTTCGGATTGATCTCCATCAGCGCACCCGTCGCGTTGAAGCTCCCCAGCAGAGCGACCTGCTGGATCGTTTCCTTCAACGTGCCGCTCTCGTCGTAAACGTAGATGGCGCTCAAGCGATTGTTATCGATCGGGGGATACCCGGCGCCTTGCGGACCGTTAATGTCGGCTATTAGAAAGAGGTGGTGAATCGGATCGGCGGCCGACGATACGTAGAGGTGAAAGGGTGGTCCGTACGTCGGCGGGACTACCTCGAAGCTGGATTTTGCGGCAAGGTTGAAGATCCCGACGCCATTTTCGCCGCATTCCAGCCACGTCGGAACGATCGCCTTGCCGGTGGTCGAGTCGACCGCCGCCGTCCAGTTACTGCCGGTTTGACCGCCCACGAACGAGGTCGGCGCCCCGCCGTTGGTAAGGTCTTCCATCACGATCGTCGGAGCGCTGCACGAGTAGTCGCTCGCGACGGCGACTGCCGTATTCGTCGACGTGTCCTGAGCGAAACCGGTTACTTCCCCGGTCGCGTACTGGCTCGCGATCGGTGCCGTAATGGAATACAGCGGAGTCGACGTGTTCTGCAGCAGCCGCGAGCCGAATACGTTATAGGTGCTCGTTCCCAGCCTTTCCAAGAACGCGACATTGTCGTTCGCTTGATTCGCCGCGATCGCATCGAGCGTGAGGAACGATCCCGGAATGGGCGGCGTCCACGAAGCGCCGATCGTTCCCGACGGATCGAGCAGGTTGTACGCGATCGGTGCGGCTGACCCGCTGCCCAACAGATCGACGGTCGCCATGAGGCCGACGTCGTTGCCGAAGATTCCAGGGCCCCCGCCGGCGACGAATGGAGGAGTGATGTAGGTTTCGCTCGGTCCGGTCAACTCCGACTCGACCGTTTGCGTAATCAGATTCGTCTTTTGGTCGAAGGTTTCGAGCGCGCTTAAGTACTGATCGGGAGCCGTCGGTTCGTACTCGGTGAGGAAGCCGTCGTTGCCGTTGCCGTTGACACCATAACCGTAGCCGATGGTGCCGCCGTCGGCCGGGACGACGCCGTCCATCGTGATCGCGCTCACGTCGCCGGCTTCGCCGGCTGCCACGCCGCCCTTCATCGGAATGACACGCACGACGTGGTACATCGCCGAGTATAGGCCGATGGTCTTAGCGTCGAGCATCACCGTGCCGGACGTTCCCCCCAGAGGCGCGTAGTAGATCGAGCCGGTGTCGATGCCGTCGTGGTCGCGCTCGGACCCGTTGGGATTGTTGAACGGATTGTAAATGGACGTGTTGCCGAGCGTCGGACCCGCGGCGCTGATCTCCAGCGCAGCGCCGGTCGCGCCGGCAACGTTGCTCACGTCGTACGAGAGCTTGAACGTGCCGTCGTACGGGATTTCCAGGAGATGCCCCGGCATCGAGGCCTGGTATGACAGCAATGGTGCCGCCGGGCGGGCGTCGCTGCTTTGCAGCGCCACGCGAGTCGTCGCAAAGTCGCTGTTGATTTGCGCCGGGCCTCCTCCGCCGGGATTGAGAAGCACGGTGAAGCTATAGATACCGCCGCCCGGAAGCTTGCTCAGCGGCACCTGCACGGTTCCTTTCGACTCCGTCAGCGGCAAGGAGTAGACCGGATTGTAGTAGAGCCCCGTCTCCGGGTTGAGACGCCCGGGAAGCGATACTTGAAGCAGTGGGCCGTTGACGTGATCGGCGTGACTGAAATCGTAGGTGACGGGAATAGTGTCGCCCTTCGTGACGACCGGCGGCACTTGCGGTGCCATCACGAGATCGCTGCGCTCGGGCGCCGGCCCGAACGTCAGCGAAAACGTCGTCGACAAACTTCTTCCGGCAGCGATTTCGTTGTACGCGAGTTTTACGCTACGAGTCGAGGGCGATGCGAGCGCGTAACCCGCCGCCTCGAGGATCGTCTCAGGTTGAAGGCGCGCCCACGGCGTCGTCGCTAGTACCTTCGCGGTACCGGCGACTCGCAGGCTGTATTTGGCACCGGCCGGCGCAAACTCCCAATCGGGGGCGACCGTGATCCAGGCGTGTTCGTTGGTCGCGCTGCCGTAGAGCGCATTCCCGCTGTGCGACAAGTCGATATCGGCGGGATCGGTGTCGCCTTGAAACAGACCGTCGAGATAGAACACGTCGCGGCGTTGCTCGATCGCGACGCGCGGCACCGACGGCGTGTCGTGAACGCCGGTTCGCTCCAGCAGCGTTTCGACAGCCCGGCGTAGGTCGATTTGCGGTCCGACGTTCAGCTTGGAGTCAGCCTGCGTGACGGGCGGAACCGGCGCCGCCGTCTGCTTGAGAAATGCCCGCAGGTCGAGAGGATCCCGGAACGGATGACCCGTAAGGCGCGCGACCTGCTGCACGACCGCCGCCGTCGCGGCGATCTCGGGCGACGAAGCCGACGTTCCGCCGTTGACGACGACTTGGACGGCGTCGTCGGCGCCCCCGGGATAGTGTTCGAAAGCGACGACGTTATCGGCCGGCGCCGAGAGGTCGATGCGGTTGCCGTAGCCGCTCGAAAAGCTTGTAAAGCCCGTCCATCGGGTGTCGGCGTAGGCGTGTTGCGCTCGTACGCGCGCGCTGACCGCATATTGTGGCGGGTTGGCGAAGATGTCGTCGAGCGTCGTCCCGCCGGCGGCGATAGCGCCGCTGTCGAAATCCAGCGATGGCGTGGTGGAAAATTGAACGTCGTCGATGTTCGTTGGGGCTTGACCCGGAGCGGCGAGATCGGTCGGCGCGCTGCCCCCCGATGGCCCGACGGCTGCGAACGTAGCGTCCGAGCGCATGCCGTCGTTTGCGGCAATGCACACGACGACATGGTAGCTCTGCACGATCGACGCGACGATCGACTCCGTCAGCGGATCGTCTTCCAGATAGCGGCCGGGAAACCCGTAGGAGTCGAGCCCATACCCGATGCTCGCGGTGATCACGTTAGGCCGCGGCGTCTGAAGCGCGGCGGCGAGCATCGCTGCTTGTATATCGGTGAATGTCGGCGCGAAGTCGGCCGGAACGATCAGCCGGTACTGCGCGCCGGGCGCGATGCCGAAGAGGTCGGTGATACCGCTGCCCATCTCGCCGGCACGCTGGCGGTCGTGCGGCAGGGGCGCCATCATGGCAAAATCCAGATCCACCTCGCTCAAAACGGGATCGATGCCGCACACCTCGCCCGCGCCGTCGAGATTTCCGCTGTCGTCGGCAGTGTAAGTGGGAATCAGCGGCATCGAGGGCATGTTCAAATAGCGCTGCCGCCCCAAAAGCTCGGTGGTCGGACCGTAGGAGCTGACCCACGAGGAGCAGGGGTCATTATTGTTGTTGGCGGCGCCGGCGTCGTCGAGATCGCCGAGCGACACGTTCGTTATGATCTCGCCTTCGCCGGGCAACTGATGGAAATGGCGCTCGATCTCGTCGTAGGCGCCGATCACGTCGTCACTCGGCGCGTTGAGCATGCTCTGCAGGCTCGATGTAACGCCGTAGTTTGTCGGCACGAATTCTTGCGCTAGCAACGACCGCGATCCGAAGGCGCGCTCGCTCATCGACTGCGCGCGCCGTAGCGCGTCGGCCTTTGCCGTTTGGCTAAATGGAACGGCATCGGTGTGCATCGTGTCGACCGTCCAATCCGGTGACACGTACGCAATCTCCATCAATTTTGAAAGCGCCTGTACCGCATGTGGGACCGACGCGCTCGCCAGGTGCAGCTTGTAGGTGTTGGCGAAGTCGAGGATGGGTTGCCCGTTTTGCGGCCGAACGCTGCTGCTCATCGACGATAGGACCGAGCGGTTGAACTGCGTGAAGAGCCGATCGCTGCGGTCAACGCCGAGCTGGGCGAGCTCTCGGTTGAGCCGAAAATCGTTCGTGTATTCGGGCGCCGTCAGGGGCTGATGCCGCGCAATCGCACGGCGTAGTGCGATCAACGTCTGGCGGTCGAGGTCGAAATTATCTTTCGACGCTTCGGTACCGGGACGGTATACGACGACGACCCATCCCTGCACGTACGGATGAATCGATGGGCGCTTCATCAGCGCCGCCATCAGCTTGTACCGGTCGGGCAATCCTAGGCTCGTTTCGTTCCCAATTGTTCTCGGGGCGGGCGGGAAACTGCGCACTTCGAACTGATCGCGCTCTTTGGCGTTCGGGTAGATGAGGGCTTGGCCGTTGGGATAGATCATCGCGTACCTTCCGTCCGGAAGGGTCAGCCCGTCGATGGCACCGCGATTGAGGCGACCGTTCGACAACATCTGTGCGAGCGCCGGTCCTGAAGCCGCCAGCGGCACTATGAGTGCGAGGATCAGTCCGAACGCTGCGGCACGGTCAATTCGTAGCACGGGAAAACCTCCAACGCGTGCCCGGAAAAGTCGGGCGGATGGCCTCGGATTAGGATTCTAGCGATCACTCGCGATGACGGTCTAGCGATTTGGCCAAAGGTACGGCGAGTTGGCCGCAAGTCAGCGCGATATGAGCGTGTGCCGAAGCTCGGCGGCGGCCTTTCCGTATTTGGCGTCGCCGGTGATGGCATTGGCCATGCGATACATTTGCAAGCATCCAAACGCGCTGGCGCTGCGTTCCGAGATCGAAACGGAGTCTCGAATATACTCGGACGCCTCACCTTTGCGACCAAGCGCATACGTGGCGCTCGCCAACCGCCGGAGCACGGCAGCCGTCACCCTAGGGCTCCCCATCGTTTTGGCCGCCCGATACGCCTCGCGCCCGCACCTCAGGCCCTCGAGTGGCTTCCCGGCTTTCAGATGGTAGGCCGACTTGACCATCATCATCACCACCCAGTGGTGCGTTCCGTCGACGGCATTTCTTTCCGCATCCTCGAGAATGGACGGAATACTTCTCCAGCAGTCCGAGGCGATCAGATAGTCCGCCATGCTCACCGACATCGCGGTCGAGAGTCTATAATTTCTGAGATGGCGTGCGCTCGATATGACGCGCCGGGCGATTTTCAGGGCGGTATCGCCGCCTAATCCGAGGCCCGCGTTCGCGAGTTCGGCTTCCATCCCGACGGTGCGGGCCAGCTCGGCTTCCGTCTCGACGATGCGTTTGAGCGACCGGCACGTCTTCGCCAAGTTCAACGCACGGTTCAAGTTCGACGTATAGTTGCTCATGCCGAAACTCGCACCGGGACGCGCAGAAACGATGGCCAGCGAGTTGCGCTGCATCATCCAGTCGATTTGGAGCGGAAGCGAAATGTCGGGGATCGCCTGGCTGAACTCTTCGATTTCGAGAAGCGCTTCCGCTGAGGCAGCGAAGTCGCCTTGATCGGCCGCGCGGCTTGCGAGGTCGAGGAGAACGCCGATGAACAGCTCCTTGATACGCTTGCCGGCGACGCTACGCACCGTTTGCAGCGCTCGTCGCGCCGACTCTAGGGTCGTTTTGGCAGTGGAGAAGTCCGCGGTGGCCCAGGCGAGTTTCGATTGCAGCAACGCGATGTTGGCTCGCGAAGCCGCGAGCGATCTCGCGCCAAAGTTACGAACGTTACCTTCCAGGACCTTGCTGGCAGACGTCAACGAGGCCAGCGCCGCCTCGAGCCTGCCACACTCGAGCTCGACTTCGGCACGCTTGCAAAAGGACTCGACCTTTTCGGGCAATCTGTCGCAAGCGGCAAGAATGTCGTCGTAGCTGCAAATGGCCCTTTCGTAATCGCCGGCTTCAGCTTGCGCGCCGGCACGTTCGAACTGAAATCGCAAAGGGTTGAGAATCTCGAGCCGCGGCGCCCGGTCGGCTAGCTGCTTGGCCCGAATGTATGCCGCGAGGCGCTTGCAAATTTGCGCGCGCTCGCGACGGAACTGCCGTTCCGAAATTCCGAGATCTGCCGCAACGACTCTGGGCGCTTCCCCTTTTAGGAGGCAGCGCGACGCGATCGCGCGCTGACGGAGCCACTGCTCGCCGTTGCGGCCGGAGTCGGTTTCGCGCTGCGCAGCTTCGGCAATGAGCTCGCGGACTCGCGTCGCCAAGCTTGCTTCGTTTTCCAAGGTCGATAGGCCATCGGCTGCCTCGAAGAGCCAGCTGACCAGCGGATTGCGGCGCAACTCGCGAGGCTGGTTCAAATGCCGAAACAGATGGCGAACCGCTACGTCAAGCGAGGCCCTCGGATTAGCTCGCGGCAACCTTACTTACGACCTCCGGCGGCGACGCGCTTCATACGCGCATATACCCGCCGCTCTGCGTGCTGACCTCTTGCGCACGGCGCTGAAGGGCGATCCACAAGAGGCGCTGCGCGTCGTTCGTAAACGCTTAAAGCCGCAACTACTGGTTGCGGTAGTTCGCTGGAGCAGAGGCCCAGGCTTCGCGCGGCGAAGCTGCGACGGCATGACTTGGCGGCCTTGGTTACTGTCGCTTTGCGCGCTGGGATTACTCCTCATCGCCGCCAACGTCGTTACCGACTTGACCGTTGGCGGGACGCTCGGACTGTCCGGCACGCCCGCCGCGACGGCCTTCGTGGACCGCCTCGCGGTCGTGCCGGGCGGCGCGGCCGACCGGGCCGGAATCCGCGACGGCGATCTCCTCAATTGGCACGGACTCGCGCCGGCGACACGCTTCCGGCTCTACTACGGCTCGCGCGTCGGCGAAGCACTCTCGCTGCCCATCGTTCGCGACGGCACAAAGCGCACCATTACGGTCGAATCCGACCACCCGTCAAGCTTCGATTGGCCGGGATGGCTGTCGTATGCAGGAGAGTTTTGGATCGTCCTGTTCTGCGTGCTCATCGCGCTGCGCCGGTCCGAAGACGCCGAGGCGCGCTGGCTGATTTTCTATCTTCTCGGCGTATTCGTCGTAAGTCAGGGATTGGGCGACGTCATCACTCCTTGGCCACTCTTCGACCAACTATGTCTCGTCGTGAAAGGCTTCATCTTCGTCCCGAGTTTTGCATTTCTGGCGATCTATGCAGACTGCTTTGCGCGACCCCCTTCCATTGCGCGCCGCGGGCTCACCGCACTCGTGATCGTCTTAACGGTGGCCGCTGCCGTGCGGACGGCCGTCGTGCGCTTCGATCTCTGGAACGGCTGGATGAGCCCGTTCACGGAACCCCTGATCGTCCGAGGCGACCCTCTCTCCCGGCTTCTCGAAGCCGCCGGACTTTTGATCGCCATGCTGTCCTTGCTCGTAGCCCTGCGCTCGTCGCGAGGGCCGGAGCGAACGCGACTCTCCTGGTCGCTGGCCGTAGTGCTGCCGGGGCTGCTTTGGTTCTTCATCGTGCTCGCGATGGGCGAATCGATTCCCCTCGTGCTGTTCACTACCATCTCGGCCATCTTGTGGTTCGGAACGCCGGTTATTCTGAGCTACTCGCTGCTCAGCCATCGCATTTTCGACATTGCTTTCGTCGTCAATCGCGCCGCCGTTTTCGCCGGCGTATCCGCGATCGTGCTGGCAGGGTTCGTGCTGATCGAATGGCTGCTGACGGATTGGCTCAGCACGGCCAGCCACGCCGCCAACGTGCTCGCGAGCGGAATCGTCGCGTTAGCGCTCGGGCTTTCGATTCGCTTCGTGCACGGCCGCGTCGATCGCTTCGTCGACACCGTGTTTTTCCGTAAACGCCACGAGGACGAAGAAGCGATTCGCACGTTCGCACGGGAGGCGCCTTACATCACCGATCCTGACACCCTCGTGCGCCGCGCGACCGGCGTGCTCGCCCGGCACACCGACGCCACCTCGGTCGACCTCGTGATGCGGTTCGACGAGAACGATCCTGCGATAGTGCGCCTTCGGGCGACTCCTCAACCTCTCGACTTGCACGGCCTCGATACCGGCTTGAGCGGCGAGATTGCCTTTCCCATGGCTGCGCGCGGAAAGCTGCTCGGAATCGTCGTTCTCGGGCCGCGCAGTTCCGGCGAGACGTACGCTCCCGACGAGACGTCGGCGATCTGGCAACTCGCCTCGAGCCTGGGAGCGTCACTCGACGTTTTCGCGACGCGGACCGCTCGCGGCGACGTTGATCCCTCCTTCGCTTCCTCGATCGATGTGCTCCGCGAAGAGCTCGCAGCTGCAGTGGCCGCCCTTCGGCGGGACATCGTCTCTGCCAACCAGGCTTTGCGCGACGAGATCGCGCACCGAAGCGGCGGCGTCACGCCGATTTGACGGACCGGAGCGGCAAAGCAGCGCTAACGCGCCGTCGCCTCGAACAGGCCGTATTTCGTTAGCGTCGCCACGAGATCTCGAGCCAGATCGCCGACGCGATCTTGACCCGGATTCGGCTGGCTGTTGAGGGCAAAGGCGATGACGACGTCCTGCTTGGGAAAATAGACGTGGACCATCCGATATCCTAAGGTCTCGCCTTCGTAAAACCAAAACGTTCCGAGGCCCTTCTTATAGATCTGCGTGACGCCCAAGCCGAAGCCGCCCGGATCGGAGGGCGTCACGCCGGTCAGGGGTTCGGCGGTCTTGGTCGAGACGAGCCGTTCGAGCTGCCGTCGCTCTGCCGGCGTAACGATCGTCCCCTGATAGAGATCGCGCGCCCACTGGGCGACGGCGTGCGGCGTGGCCACGATACCGCCGGCCGCTTGCGCCCATGAAACGCCGTATCCACGCACGTCGTGCTTGAGGATCGGCCAAAGCCCTTTGTCGTCCGCGTTGTCGTTGTAGTAATAACCCGCGACCATCCGGTTGACGAGCAGTTTCGGGTAGAAACTGGAGTAGTAGTAGAGATCGCGGATGTTGGTCGGCGCGATGACGTCGCTGCGAAGGAGCTGCTCGTAGCTCGAACCGGAGCTTTTTTCAATGATACGTTGCGTAAGGATGTATCCGGTATTCGAATAGTTCCAGCCTTTGAGGAGCGGCTTGCCGACGGCGTATCCGATGAGTTGCTCGGCGCTGAAGACGTGGTAAGGATCTGCGGAGAAATCTTTCTCCCAAGCCTGCGTGTTATCGTACGTCGCGATCCCGCTGATCATGTGAAGCATCCGATCGATCGTCGCGCCGCGCCAGGCGGCGTACTGCGGAAGCCAGTGCCCGACGGTTTGCTGCGCGTTCAGCTTGCCTTGGGACTGCAGCTTGAGCACCAGCACCGCGGTAAAAGCTTTGGTATTGCTGCCGATTTGGAAGAGGTTCGCGGGCGTCACGGCGGCACCGCCGTGATATCGCGTCGTGCCCGCTGCGACGTCGATCGTCGAGCGGTCGGCCAGGCTCACGCTCAGCGAGGCGGCAGAGATGTGCTCGGCGTCGCCACGCGATAACAGGTACTGCTGAAGATCGGCCTTTAGCGCAGCCGGCACGGAAGCGTTGACTCGACCGGCCGGCTGCGCCGTGCGGCCGGCCCCGATCGAGCACGCGAAAGCGACGGACGCGCACGCGGCAGCCGTGAGACGCGCGATAGCGGCGAGCTTCATCGAAAAGGTCTCCTTTCGGCGCTGCGTCCCTCGTTGGGCGGCCGGGTTCCTGCTCGAACTATGTCCGTTTCCAAACGAGGATGCTGTTATCGCCCCACATGCCGGGGGTGATCGTCTTGATGCGCAGCCGGTCGTCGGCAATCGTAAACTGGCGTTCGAGAATAGTTCCTACCAAATTCGTAAACACGCTGACCTGCACGTGATGAAAGACGCGGTCGCCGCGAATCTCGTAGGTTCCGGCGTAGGAAAGGAAATCCGAAAGCGAATCCTTGCACGTCGAGGACGCTTCGCCGGACGGCTCCAGGGCCGGCCGATGAGTGCCGGACAGCGTAGCCGACATGCGCCCAAATGCGGAATAGATGAGATAGCCGACCGGATTGGGGCCGAAACGAGGGCGCGTGGCGCCGTCGCGTTCGACGATATCGAAGCTCTCCAGCGACCACGCGCCGACCACGGCCGAGCTCGACGGCGTTGCGATCGCGGCGACGGACGCGGCGCCGAACGCGGCACCGCCGAGCAACGCGGTTCTTCGAGATACGCTCATATCCGCGAACGTTTCCGCTTTAATTGGTCGTCGCCTGTGCGCGGCGCGACTCCAAAGGTACGCCCGATGGGCGGAGTGAATCCGGGCTAACCATCCCGGTCTGTGAAAGGAAGAAACGATGGCCGATCTTGCACGTCGTGGAGAACGGGTGTCGGTACTTAGGCTGCGACGGAGCCCACAGTCTAACGCGCGAGTTGAGCGGCATCGTTCTGGAGGGGGACGACATCGCCGAGCCGTGGGCCGTCTTCGACACCACGATCCAAGGCTGGAACGACGATTTCGAGCTCAACGCCGGTTACCTCGATGCCGTCCCGGTCATTTTGACCGCCCTTCCCAATCGGCGCTGGCGCGTCTACCTGCGGCCGAGTTCGGCAGAATCGGATCTCGTCGAGGATGCTGCATCCACGGTTCGGCGCTACGTTCCGGCGGCGGCGTTCACCGACGTCGCGAACCCGACGCGATTTCATTGTTCGAGCAAAGTTGCGAATAGGTTTCGTTCCGGACGCGTGCTGCTCGCAGGCGACGCGGCGCATTTATGTTCGCCTGCCCAAGGACACGGAATGAACTCCGGCCTGCAAGACGCCTTCAATCTGGCCTGGAAGCTCGCTCTCGTTTGCGACGGAGCAGCGGACGCCCCGCTCCTGGATAGCTACGAAGCCGAGCGGCGGCCGATCGCGCAGATCGTCGTGCGCTCGGGCGACTTGACGGAACGCGCGCAAATGCTCGCCTCGCCGGCCGAGCGGCGGGATCGCGACGCAGCCATACGCGCGACGTTTGCCGAGCCGGCTGCGCGGCATACCGAGATCGTCGCAGAGACCGAGCTGAACGTGGACTACGCCGCATCCCCGATCGTGTTCGGAGACGCCGGCGGCACGCTCGGAGCGGGCCAACGCGTTTCGAACGCGATACCGGTTCGCTCGACCGGCCATACCCTCGCGCGGCGCATCGTCGGAGGCTCGCACGTGTTCGAAACAGTCGTGACTCCGGGCGCGAATCTCGAGCTCGGCAGCCGCAAAACCCTGACGCTGCTTGCAGTGCGTCCCGACGGCTACGTCGGGATGCGGTGCGGACGCGACCACCTGGCGGCGTTGGAGAGATACGAGGCGATCGTAACGGCTCGCCCCAGCGCGGCGTTGTGATCGTTCACCTCATCGACGGCACCTACGAACTGTTCCGGCACTTTTACGGCCTCAACCGCGCCAAGAACGGCAAGGTGCCTCGCTACGGTGCGGTCGCCGGAGTCCTCAATACCGTCTTGTCCATGATTGCCGACGGTGCGACGCACGTCGGGGTCGCCACCGATCACGTCATCGAGTCGTTTCGCAACCGGCTCTGGGGCGGCTACAAGACGGGCGCGGGCGTCGAGCCGGCGCTGCTCGCGCAGTTTTGGCCGCTCGAGGATTCGCTGCGAGCGATGGGCGTCGCGGTCTGGGCGATGGTCGAACTCGAAGCCGACGACGCGCTTGCATCCGCCGCCGCAATCGCCTCGCGCGATCCCCGCGTAGAAAAAGTCTGCATTTGGACGCCGGACAAAGACCTCTCGCAGAGCGTGCGGGGAGATCGCATCGTGCAAGTCGACCGCAGGAGCAACGCCGTACGCAATGCCGCCGGCGTACGATCGAAGTTCGGCGTGGAACCCGAGCTCATGCCCGATTATCTGGCGCTCGTCGGCGACGCTGCCGATGGATATCCGGGCATCAAAGGTATCGGAGCGAAAGGCGCGGCGACGCTGCTCACGCGCTATGGTAAGATCGAGGACTTTCCGCCGGAGGTCCTGGGCGAGCAGCGCCCGCTCGCCCTCCTCTTCAAGGAGCTGGCGACGCTCAAAACCGATGCGGCCCTGTTCGACCGCGTCGACGAGCTGCAATGGCGGGGCCCGGCCGCCGACCTCGATGCCGTCTGCGAGCGGTTCGGTATATCGGGCATTTCACACCGCGCGGCGAAAGCGGCGAAGCTGATTTGATGCAACCCAAGACATGTTGGCCGTGCGCGTCCACCGCTTCGGCGGCCCCGAAGAACTCGTGCTCGAACGAATCGGCGTCCCCGAACCCGTGCCGGGCGAGGCGCTCGTGCGCGTTCTCGCGGCAGGCGTCGGCCCTTGGGATGCACTGGTCAGAATGGGGCGAAGCGGCGTCCCCCAAACGTTGCCGCTGACGCCGGGGTCCGACATTGCCGGGACGGTCGAGCAAATTTCGCCGGATGCGACGCCCCCAGCCGGTGGCGGTTGGCGACGCGGTGTACGGCGTCACCAACGACTCGTTTACGGGAGGCTACGCGCAATATGCCGTTGCCTCGCTCGGTTCCATCGCGCGCAAGCCCAGCCGGCTCGGTTTCGTAGAGGCCGCGTCCGCTCCGGTAGTCGCCGCGACCGCCTGGCAGATGCTCTTCGACCACGCTTGCGTATCGGCCGGCCAGACGGTCCTCGTGCTCGGCGCCGGCGGCAACGTCGGCGGCTACGCCGTCCAACTCGCGACTTGGGCGGAGGCGCGCGTTATCCGGATCTCTCGCCCGGACGACGCGCGAGAGTTCGGTAATCTGCGCGAAAGCGTCGATGCCGTCATCGATACGGTTGGCGGCGAAACGCAGGCTTCATCGTTCGTTACGCTCAAAAAGGGCGGCATTCTGGTCTCGAGCGTCGCTCCGCCCCCGCAAGACCTCGCATCGCGGTTCGGCGTGCGAACCGCCTACTTCATCGTTCACGTTTCGACCGCTCAGCTGGGACGCATCGCACGGCTGTTCGACGCGGGTGCGATCGAGACCAACGTAGGTACCGTTCTCGAGCTCGCCGGCGCACGCAAGGCGCACGAAATGCTTGCCGGGATCGTCCCTCATTCACGCGGGAAAATCGTGCTGCGGGTTGCGAGCGAGCAGAACCCGGGATGACCCGGCTGCGGCATCGGGCCGTTCTGCCGAGAGCCGGACCGGCCCTCGGGCGTTTTTCCGGCTTTGGGGGCATAAGGGGGTTGCACCGCGAAGCAATCTGTGAGACACTCCCTCCCGCCCCAAGCGCGATCTTTCGAGTGTCGACAAGTAGCGCTCACCGAAAGATTGGCTTACATTATTTCCATATTGTCCGAACCGCCTCGAAACGCCGCCATCTCGCGCGGCGTCGAATATCTGCATTATAAAGAGGCTGCACTCATTCGCCGGCGCTCCGACCGGAAGCGGCACGTCCGCGGATTTCGCCATTTTGCAGCCAAGGTCTAGAAAGGGAGCAAGCTATCGCACAGCGCAACCGAAATCGCAACGCCAATCCGCGGGTGACCAAGTCCTATAGCGCGACCGAGGTCAAGGAGGCTCCCCTCGAGGTCTTCGGCAGCATCCGTCAGGTCTTTCCCAGCACGATGTTTTCCGTCGAACTCGACAACGGCCACACGATCCTCGCGCATATCGCCGGCCGTTTGCGCCGGCACCGTATCAAGATTCTGCCGGGCGACCGCGTGGACGTCGAGCTGTCGCCATACGATTTGACGAAGGGGCGCATCGTCTACCGCTATCGCGCCGGCGAAGCACGCCGGTCGTCCTGACGTCCGTTTATTTCTACCAGAGAGGCCCACATGTACACTGATGAAACCCTTACCTGCGTCGATTGCGGACGCACCTTTCCGTTCACCGCGAGCGAACAAGAGTTCTTTGCGAGCAAAGGCTTTACGAACAAGCCGAGCCGCTGCAGCGATTGCCGGGCGGCACGCAAAGCAGCCGGTGGCGGACGCAGCGGACAGAGCCGCAGCGGCTACGGTCAGCGCGAAATGTTCAAGGCTACCTGCAGCCAATGCGGCGGCGTAGCCGAAGTTCCGTTTCAGCCCCGCGGCGACAAGCCGGTCTACTGCCGGGACTGCTTCGCCTCGCGGCCGAATTACCGCTAGACGTTCGGCGGCCGCCGTTTCGACGGCGGCCCTACGCCATCACTCGAAACGAACCGGACGCGCAGATTTCGGCAATGCGCTCGTGGCTCAGCCGCAAGAACTCCGTATTGGCGTAGACGAACGGCTCGCCGGCCTCGACCGCGTCGTAATGTGCTTGCGCGCCGGGGTTGAGCGACGGCCCACGCCTCAAAGTATGATTCTTGAAGTTGACACGGTAGGTGCAACTCTCTGCAAAGAGGTTCACCTCGCCGCGCTTGTTGGCGTAGCCGCCGTAAACGGGTTCGAACGATTGACCGGCAGCAGTGCTGCCGCTAGACTTCCGCTCGATCTCCAGAACGGCGATGGCTGAGCGCGGGCCTTTCATACCGGCGACCTATTCTTCATAGCCGCCGAATCTGCCTACGGACGAAATTCGTGATGGGGCTGCGAGGCTGGAGCCGGAGCGATGCCAAGAATCGTTGCGGCTCTCGTGAGCGCCCGGTTGCACCGAGCATGATAGGCTGCATAGGCCGGCCAGGAGTCGTCGTCGGCCGTCAACCAGTCTTGTGCGTATATCTCAAAGATCTGCGCGTTATTCTCGAGGCCGTACCTCAGAAGTTGCGGCAGCGTCGGAATCGGCGTTTTCAAACCCGTTTGGAGCGTATAGTTGATCGGCTGAAACTCCAGCGGTATCTCTCCGGCGTGCTTGGTGAAGGCGGCGCACCAATATTGCGCGCTCGTGCACGGTTGAACGATGCTGCCGCTGCCGCAGCAGCCGAGATTCTCGGTTCCGAAGCCGACGCCGTTACGCGCCGCAACGCCGGCGACGTAGGTCGCGACGTCGTAGGGCGCCGCGGGATCGTCGAACGAGTTCAGCGCGACCATCGGCTGCACGGTGGCGTGACTCGCTGCCGCCGTCCGCGCGATGTAGCGCGTGAGATTGCCGCTGAACGTCGCCCAAAACTTGGCCGATAACCCGTACTTCTCGTGCCAAACGCCGAAGCAGTTTCCATCGGCGCCGTGTTGCGGAAAGTCCTCTGCTCCCGCACCCAAACCAAAGCGAACGTACCCCACCTTCGCATTGCTGCCGTACGTTTGAAGGACTTTGCGGATGAAGGCGCGCCACGGGTTCTCATAGCCGGGATTCCAATAGACCGGCGTCGGCGGGCCGGCGGCCGAGTTGCCGCCCGGGTTCCGGCAGGTCACCGTAGGAACGCTCTTTAGCACCCAGCTCGGCGTCGCCGTATCGTTTGGACCGAGTTCGTTGGTCCCCGCGACCAGCAGGTTTACGCGTTTGCCAGCGGCGATCCACGGAACCATGGCGTCGTCGATCGGCTTAAAGTCGTACTCTTTCGCGCCGTACGAAGGTCCCTTATCGATCTCCGACCAGTCGAAAACGATGCTGGCACCGCACAGGCGCGGATCTTGGGGCAAACTTCGCAAGAATTCCGGAAAGAGGCTTCCTGGACGTCTCGGTGTCGCTGTACAGCCAGACCATCAGCCCGTGAACGCCGCCCGGGTCTTTGGCTTGCGGTGCGCTTCCCGTGCAGGAGACCGTCGAACCCGGCGCGCGCCGTCCGTCCTCGCCGGAAGCCGACGAGAGGGCCGGTCCCGCCGGGATAACGTGCGCGCAACCCCCGACCAGCAAAACCGAGACCAGAGCGGCGACTCTCACCCAGCGAGCTCTAATTCAACCGCGTTTGCCAATCTGCGGGAACCTGACCCTTGGGGCCCGGCACCGGCTGGTCTTTCGGATGCCACCGCGGAGCCGCGAGTTGCGGACCTTCAAGCATAGCCTCCGTCCGGTAGTCGTAGAACCACTCCTCGCCCGGCTCGAAGCTCGCGATGATCGGATGGCCCGCGGCGTGGAAATGCGCGGTCGCATGTTGCTTCGGCGAACTGTCGCAACATCCGATGTGTCCGCACTGCGCGCATCTGCGCAAGTGCAGCCACCAACCGTGCTCCGCCAGACACTCCACGCAGCCGGTTCCCGATGGTTGAACCTCGGGATCTACATCCTCGGATTTGTGTTTCATCTCGCACCTTCGGCACCGTCGCGGCGCCCGATCGACTCGCTGATGATTGCTTCGATGAGTTTGATACCAGCGTTGCGCGGCCCTGGGCGCCCGGCGTTGGCGACGGCCCGACCGCGCCTCGCGAGGTGCGATCCCCGTCCGGTTGAGCTTCGCAGCGCAGGAGTATCGAGTACGGATGCATTAGTCCGTGACGTTCGATGAAATACCGTGCGCGCCGTAGCATTTTTGCCGCGCTCGTGGCCGCAGGAGCTCTGGCAGCCTGTACGGGCCGTCCGGGTCATACGACGGCCACACTGCTCCCTTGTAACCTAAGCTCCGCCTACGTAAATCCCTTGCGGGCCATGGGGGTCGTCGGCAAGGCCGGTACCTTCGGAGCGTTGCGATGGAAAGCTCCGTACTGGTCGGTGCATACCGGCGCAGACCTGAACGCGCCGCTTACCGACCCGGCGGAAAGGATCGGCATACCCGTCTACGCGATCGCACGAGGAAGAGTCGTACAAGTAAGCGCGGCCGACGTGAAAGAGTACGGTCTGCGGATCGTCATACAGCACGCAGGCGGCGTACAGTCGCTCTACGCGCATCTTTACAGAGCGTTGGTCAAAGCCGGGGAGACGGTTTCGCCGGGGGAGCAGATTGCTGTTTCGGGACAAAGCGGAAACGCAGCCGATAGTTCGGAGCCCGCGCATTTGCATTTCGAACTCTCGAACGGAAATCCGCTGATTTATCCGAACTCGGCGAGCGGAGTCGTCATCCACGACAACGTCGTGAATCCGTGCGCCGGGCAAACGAGTACGGGCGGCGCCGTCGTATCGGTATACGGGAACGTTCGCGTCACGTCGGCTGCCCTCGACGACACTCCGCTTCCCCGGATCGCACCCAACAGCTTTCGGGTGTCGCACTGGAGCGTTGGCGTTTCCAACTCTCACAAGGAACAGAACCTCTCGCACGTGCTGGAACTACGTACGAGGGCGTTGTGCGACGGAGTCTACAGCGTCGGCATCGCGCCAGACGTGGGCGGCCTCGTCTATCAGTATAAGACTAGCGAAACGATGCCGCTCGTCACGGCAAACGTGCGGAACGGGGATGGCTTCCGATCCGCCGTGGTCGTCTTCCAAAACCCGGGATTTCACGAAGCGCTCCTCGCGAGTCAACCGAGTCCGACGCCCGCGCCGGCGTGTTCCTCGCGTCCTCCGGCAACACTGCGGCGCAGGAACGGCTAGCAAGGCGTCGTACGCTCGGCGCACGGAGGTTTTTCGCAATGCGTTCTTTTTTCATGGTTCTCGCGCTCGTCGGGTTAGCCGCGCCGGCGGTGGTCATGGCGTCCGATGCGCCGCCGCTGACGAAGATCGAAGCCGCGACGATCATCGCGCACTCGCCCGCCATTAAGTTCGCGAAGTCGTGCCTGCCCGCAACCGTCGGCGCCCCGAAGCAAGAGGGGAAATGGGCTGCCGTCACCGCCCACTGCCTGTCGAACCCCAACGACGCACGCTACTCGTACTTCCTCTACCACGACGGGGCGTGGCACATGTCGTGCGTTCACGGGGTAAACGTGTACGACGTCAAGTTCTTGGTTTCGACCTGCGGCATGTCGCAGGGCGAGGCGGCCTTATTTAAATAGTCGCGGAGCCGTGAGCGGCGCACCGCGCAAGCAAGCAAACGCTGCCAACCATTTGGCTTGCGGCGCTTCAACGTGCGAACGGTACGGAGGTTTTCGAAAGCGAATCCTTCGGCTGTGAAGGGCCGGCCTCTCGTCGCTTTCTGCGTTGTGACGATCCTCGTGGTTCTTGCGTCGTTTGCAAGCAACGTGCTGACCGATTGGAGCGGCGACCAGGGTCTGACGACGGCGACGACCCCAACGCGTTTCATTCTGAAAGTGACCGAGGTCACGGGTGCTGCCGCCGCCGCGGGTGTGCGGGCGGGAGACCTCGTCGACGCGCGCACGCTGCCGTTTGCGCAAGCGGGCCAGGCCGTCGACGAAGTCGACAGGATAACCGTCCTGCGCGACGGCCGGCGGTTGACGTTCGGCGTACGGCGCGTGCCCGGATGGCCGCCCGACCCTTACGAATCTGCGTTGTTTCTGGCCTACTTTTGGACGGCGTGTTTCGCGCTGCTCATCGCGTGGCGCGGGACCGGCTGGGCGTGGAGCGGACCGCTCGCGTTCATTCTCGCTTTCGACTCGATCGGCGGTGCGCTCGCACGGTGCTCGCTGCCGGCCCAAAGCCTGACGAGCGCCGTCGATCTCATCGGCGACATCGCGATTCCGGCGCAGTTCGTTCTGCTGACTGCGTTCTTCGCGTCGTTCGGCGCGCCGCTCACCCGACCGCGCGCCATCTGGACGAAAACCGCCTACGTACTGTCGGCGGTCTGCGGGGTCGCGTGGTACGCAACATATTTTCTGCTATCGCAAAGCGTGATCTCGACGAACTCCGCGAGAGGATTCACGATCTTCGAGATCTTCTTGACGGCGCCGGTGATCCCAACGGTCGTCTGCGGCATACTGGCAGTGCGCAACGCAGACCCTGTCGACGCGCAACGGGTAGGATGGGCCGTTGCGGCTTTTGGGAGCGTGTGGTTCTTTTGGATACTGGCCGGGCCGCTCGGAGGAATCTGGTACTCGATCGATCGGAATCTGTTCGCATTTTTCTGGGAATTGGCCACGCTCGCAAAACTTTTGCTTCCGCTCTGCCTGAGTTATGCGGCCTTAAGCCGACGGCTGTTCGACGTCGGATTCATCATCAATCGAACGGCCGTTTTCGGCGCACTGTCCACGATCGTCATTGGGTCGTTCGTCCTTTTGGAGTGGGCAATCGGCAAATGGTTTGAAGGCGCCAGCCACACCACCAGCCTGCTCCTCAACGGCGTGCTCGCGCTCGGACTCGGGCTATCGCTGCGGGTCATACACTCTCGCGTCGATACTGTCGTCGACCGCGTGCTGTTTCGCCGGCGTCACGAAAACGAGCGCACGCTGCGCCGGTTTGCACGCGAAGCCGCGTTCGTCACGTCCCGCGACGTCCTCCTAG
>DATJUC010000081.1:0-3772 GCA_035502675.1 Candidatus Acidiferrales bacterium
GCAGCTGGCCGAGACGACCATGGAGGTCGGGAATCGCCGGCTCAAACAGATCACGGTCGAAGACGCCGTCGAGGCCGAGCAAATCTTCACCGACTTGATGGGCGATAAGGTGGAGCCTCGCAAACAGTACATCTTCGACTACGCCAAGAGCGTCAAGAGCCTCGACTTGTAGCAGCAAGCGGGCCTCGGCGGCTGACGGGCGGTAATTGACCGCCGGTGCGCAAACGCGTCGCGTTCGGCCTGCCGGCCGCAGCAGTCGTGATCGGACTCGTGATCGCCGGGCGGCACGAGGTCGTGCGCTTTGCGATTCAAACGGGCGCGAGCCTCGCCAGCGGTTACGACGTCCGCATCGCCGATCAGCGCATCGGTCCGCGCCAAGCCGCGCTCTACGGCGTCCACGTGTCGCACGCCGGTCAGCCGCTCCTGGACGCCGCTCGCATCGACGTGCGCTACTCCCTGCGCGACCTGCTCCCGGGAAGCACGCACCGCTTCGGCCTGGTCGCGATCTCGATCGACTCGGCGCGCCTGACCGTCGTCAAGTTCCGCGACGGATCCTATAATTTTGCGGTGCCCTCCGCCGGCGCGCCGGCCGCTCCGCCCGCGCCGGTGCCGGTGAACTCGGTTCCGATCCGCTTCACCCTGCGCATGCACGACGCCGCGCTGGTGCTGCGCGAGCCCAACGCGTACGACGTCAGTGCCGAGAACGTGGGCGTTCGCGATTTCGACGTGGACGCCTCGATCGACACGGCCGGCGTGACGCATTACGAAGCCAAGGGATCGTTCCGCGAAGACCGTGACGAGCCGTTCACCATCGCCGGAACGATCGACGCCGTGCGCGGTTACGCGATGCATCGCGCGCGCGCCCGCCGCTTTCCGCTGCGGGCGCTCGCCAATTATTTTGCCGACACCCCGGTAGTGCGCATTCTGCGCGGCCGCGCGCGCAACTTCGACGCCCGGCTCTATTCGCTCGACGTGCGTCCGAACGTGCCGGCATCCTATCACGTCTCCCTGCAGCTCGACGTCGAAGGCGGGCGCATGGCGCTGTCGGCGCTGGACGAGCCGATCGACGGCATCTTCGGCCGGCTGCAGGTCGTGGATAACGTGTTCTTTCTGCATCGCATCGACGCAACGCTCGCCGGTATCCCGCTGCGCGTGACCGGAGGGATCTTCGACCTCACCGGCGCGCTGACCGGAATGGCGCAGCTGCGTTTGGGAGTCTACGGCAGCGGCGACCTGCGCGCGTTGCGCAAGGCCTTCACGTTTACCAAAGATCAACCGGTCTCCGGAATCATGAACCTCGGCGTTCTGGTCGAAGGCCCGATCGACAATCCGCTGATCGTCGCCGACGGCCGTGCCGGTCGCACGGTCTACCGGGGCTTGCCCTTCGATCGTTTGCACGCCGGAATCGTCTATCACGACAACCTGGTGGCGCTCGCGCCGCTGCGCGCGAACTATGGCGGGATCGACGCCGCGGTGCGCGGCTCGCTCGCGATCGGCAAGCACCTGCATTCCGAGATCGCGCTCCACGTCGCCGGTACGAGCGACCGTCTGCCGTACCTCGACGAGATGCTGCGCGGCGAGCCGATGATCTTCGACGCGGCTGCGACCGGCAACGACTTCGACTTTCACGTCGACGGTGCGGGCGCGTCGGCGCGCGGCGTGGACCGGGTTGCCGCAATCTTTCGTCTGGAACCCAACGGCACTGCCGCCGTCGCGCCGTTTTGGGCGCGTGCGAACGGCGGGAGTTTCGAGGGCGGATACTTTCTCGACCGGCCGCACGGCGACAGCGGTTTCTGGGCGGTGGCGTCGCAGCTTCGGATGCGCGCACCCGGCGGACGTCCGTTTCCGGGCCTGACGCTGCCGGAGATGCCGCCGGTCGACGCGCGTTCGATCGACGCCGCGGTCATGGGCGGCGGCTCGGCCACGCACGTCGATCTGGCCGGACGCATCGGCGGATCGTCGACCGAGATTGCCGGCGTGCGATTCGATCGCGTCGACGCGGCGTTCTCGGGAACCATGAACGACGCCGCCGTCAACGCGTTGACGGCGCGCGGACCGTGGGGCGCGTTCAGCGGCGCGGGTGCGTTCTCGTCGCAAGCCTTCGTCGCGCGCGGCGCCTATAGCGGTACGTTCGAAGGATTGCAGCCTTTCTTGGGCAGCGCGATCGTGGGGCACGGAGCGCTGGCCGGAACCGCCGCGATCGCGGTCGAGCCCAACCAAATCCTGGTGCAAGGGGAACGGCTGACGATGCGGCACGCGACGCTGCACGGCATTCCGATTCGCGAAGCCAGCTTGACGCTGGGCGTCGAGCCCAAACGGCTGCGCGTCTATTCCGCGCACGCAACGGCCGCCGGCGGCGACGTCGTCGCGGCCGGAACGTTCGCGACGACCGCGTCGCCCGCCCCGGGAGACGGCGGCCGGCTCTCGCTGGTCGCCGGAAAACTGCACGCCGCCGACTTGAAGAGCATCGGCTTGCCGCTCGAGGCCGGGCAACTGTGGGCCAGCGGGAACCTGGCCGCCGGTGCGCCGATTCCGGCGTTCGAGGGCGGCGTCACCGTGGCCGGCGGGGTGATGCAGCACTATCCCCTCTCCGGCAGCGGCGACGTGCGCGTTGCGGGCGACGCGGCGCACTTGTCGCGGATGATCGGAGCGCTCGGACCGACCTATGCGTACGTCCGCGGAAGTATCGGCTCGCTCGCCTCCGGCACGCCCTCTTACGCCATCGACGCCGACGCGCCGGCCGGCAGCGTCGCCGGCGCGCTGCACGCGCTCGGCTATCCCAACTACATGACGCAAGGCTCGTTCAACGCACGGCTGCACCTCGGCGGCCGCGGTGCCGAGCCGTCGGTCGAAGGCAGCATCGGCGTCCCGGCCGGCAACGTCAACGGCCTGCCGTTTCTCGACGCGAGCGCGCATTTGCGGGCCGATCCGCGCGGTGCCAGCGTACGCCACGGCAGCGTGCTGATCGGCAGCACACGCGCGTTCTTCGGCGCGGGAGCGTTTACCGGTGCGAACTACGTGCACGTCGTCGCCTCGCACGCCGACCTCGAAGACTTCGACAATTTTTTCGACACCGGCGACACGCTGGCGGGAACGGGCAGCGTGCGCGCGGCCGCGGCGACCAACCTGCGGCGTTTCACCAGCAGCGGCGACGTCGACGTCGCCGGATTCCGCTATCGCAACCTCCCGATCGGCAACACGCGCGCCAGCTGGACCAGCGATCGCGACGTCGTCCACGGTTCGATCGCCGCCGGGAGCGCCCGGGGATCGGTCAAGGCGAGCGGCTCGATCGACGTCGCGCCGCGGGCCTCGCTGATCGCGAGCCTGTTCGATTCTCGATACGATCTTTCGGGGACCGCCGGCGACGTCGACCTGGGGTTATGGGTTCCGTCGTTCGGGTTTACGGAGGTTCCCATCTCGGGGCGTCTCTCCGGCGACGCTACCATCGTCGGACGCTATCCTTCGATCGCGCTGCGCGCAAACGCGGCGATCGACGCGGGAACGCTCGGTCCGCTTCCGCTGGACGTCGCCAAAGTATCGCTGCACTCCGCGGGCGCCAGCATCATCGTCGACAACGCCCAGCTCGCGACCACCGGCTTACGGGCGACCGCCTCCGGATCGCTCGGCATCGGCCGGGCGTTGCCGCTGAACCTTCACGTCGCGGCAACGAGCGACGACATCGCGCCCCTGATTTATCAAGTGGCGCACGTCAACGTTCCGCTTTCGGGCTCGTTCGAGTCGACGCTGAACGTCGGCGGCACCTTCAAGGCGC
>DATJUC010000082.1:0-8875 GCA_035502675.1 Candidatus Acidiferrales bacterium
TCGCGCCCGGTGGAACCGTCGATTCGACGACGACGATGGCGCCGGGCTCCGCGACTTCGGCGACCGCGGCGGCGGCCGCTTCGACGAACCGAAGATCGGGCTTACCCTCGTGCGTCGGCGTCGGAAGACACAGGATGTAGGCCTGAGCCAGCGGCGTGCGATCGACGATCTGCAGCCGCTGCGAGCGCAGCGCTTCGAGCGCCGCCTCACGGACCGGCTCTTCGAGCGTCGGCACGTCACCCAGCTGCAGCGACCGGCGCAGCCGCGCGTCGACGTCGTATCCGTAGACGCGATGCCCGGAGGTTGCCAGCAAAGCTGCCGTCGGCAAACCTATGTACCCTAGACCGATGACCGCGACGTTCACTTGTGTGATTCCTTTCCTGTCAGCTCGGACGCCAGCCGCCGCATTTGGACGGAAACGTCGTGCACCGATGCGACGTGACGATGAGCGTGTTCCGCGCGTGCGCGAGCGACGTACGGATTGCAATAGACCTCGCGAAGGGCTCGCGCCAGCGCCATGGCGTCGCTCGGCCGCACGAGGCAGCCGCGACCGGCATCCAGCAGCTCTCCGACGCTTCCCGAGTCGGTGGCGACGACCGGCACGCCGAAGGCGACGGCCTCGATCAACGCCGACGGGAGCCCTTCCATGGCGGTATCGCCGTCGTTGCGGCTAGCCAGCACGACGGCTTGGAACCGGCCGGCCCGGTACCAGCCGTGCAGGGTCGCCTGCGGCACGAATCCCGCGAACTCGACGGCATCGTCCAATTGCAGCTGCCGCACTCGCTCGCGCAAGCGATCTTCCAACGGACCTACGCCGCACAACGTGCAACGGACGTCGACGTTCCACGAGCGCAACGTTGCCAACGCTTCCAGCAAATATTCGTGCCCCTTCACGGGAACCAGCGCCGCCGGGCAAACGATCTCGAAGCGTCCGTCGCCCGCAGCGCCGGCCGCCGGAAACTCCGAAACCACCGTCCCCAACCGGAGCTCGAGGATCCGGTCGGCGAGGCCCGGCATGCGGCGCGCCAAATCGGCCGTTCCCCGCGCCGAGATCGTCCGCACGAACGCCGCGCTGCGCTGTTTGAGATCGAAGGCGTTCTCCTCGTAGATATCCCAGCGATGCGCGGTCGCGCTCCACGGAATTCCGGCGATTCCGGCCGCGATCATGGCCACGGTTGCCGGCGTCGAGATCCAGTAGGCGTGAATGTGATCGATGCCGTTGGCCTCGGCCCAGGCGGCCAGCGCCAGCGCTTTCGGCATCGCGGCCAGGTTTTTCGTGCGCCCCGGCGAGTGCGAACGGAGCGTCTGGCTGAACGCCCGCAGCACGCGGCCGGGATGCAGCGCCAGCGCTCGGGCGGCACGGCCTCCGACGCGAACGTCGGCGAGCGGCCAAGATAACACCTCGACGCCTTTGGGGACGGCGTGACGCGCGGGACTGCTCGGCGTGCGCATCGGCGCGACCACGACGCGCTCGAAATACGGAGCAAGCTCGGCCAACTCGGTATTGAGATAGGCCTCCTGGCTCCCGAACGGGTAGCGCGAGGTCACGATCAGGAGCTTGCGCGCCGGCTTCACGACGCTCCGCACAACTCGAGATACATGTCGTGATGCGCTTCGACCATGTTCGAGAGGTCGTAGGTTTCACCGACGTGCTGCTTGGCACGTTTGGCCATCTCCAGGCGAATCGACGGATGCGCGATCGCTCGTTCCATCTCCACCGCGACCTGCAACGGGTCGAAGCCGGCCGTAAGGAAGCCGTAGCGTCCGTCGGCCAGCATGCTCCGCGCACCCAGCCACGGCGTGCTGACGATCGGTACGCCCGCGAGCATCGCCTCGATGAGTGCCAAAGGCATGCCTTCGAACCAGGACGTCATCAGCAGCAGATCCATACCCGGCAGAATCTCTGCGACGTCGTTACGATAGCCCAGAAATCGTACGCGGTCGCTAACGTTCAAGGCTTCGCTCAGGCCGCGCAGGACGATCTCCTGATCGCCCGAGCCGGCGAAAAATAAATAACAGTTCTTGGCAA
This sequence comes from Candidatus Acidiferrales bacterium, assembly GCA_035502675.1. Classification (GTDB taxonomy): domain Bacteria; phylum Vulcanimicrobiota; class Vulcanimicrobiia; order Vulcanimicrobiales; family Vulcanimicrobiaceae; genus DATJUC01. The sequence continues at coordinate 2,030 of DATJUC010000082.1, forward strand.
CCTCGCGATCGAGGGCCGCAAACGCCCGCAGCGCGAGAATGTGGTTCTTTTGATACTCCATCCGGCCGATCAGCACGATCGCAAACTGATCCGACCGCAGGCCCAGGCGATCGCGCGCCGCCGCGCGGGTGCCGCCCGTACCGTTGGTGAGACCGTTGGGAATCAGCACGAGCTTTCGCTCGGGCAGGCCCTCGAACTCGACCAACGCCGTTCCCTGCTCGCGAAAGAACGTCACGACCCGGCTCGTGAAGCGATGCAGCAGCCAGTCGGCGACGTGCTCGGTCCGGCTGCGCCGGAAGTCGCAGGGATTGTGCTCCGTATGCACGATTTTCCGCGTCCCCGCCAGCAGCGCGGCTAAGCGTCCCCAATACTTTCCGACGTGGGTATGCGTGTGAACGACGTCGGGCTTTCGGCGGCGGATTTCGCGAACGACCTTCCAGAGGAACAGACGGTCGCGGCGTCCGTTTCTGCCGGCATTGGCGACCGGAAAGTTCAAGTCGTCGCGCGTGGACGCCGGCGTCTCGTAAATGGTCAGCAGCGACGGCTCGATGCGGTCCGACTCCAAACGGCGCAGCAGTTCGATGACGATCCGCTCCGCGCCGTAGCCGCGGACGCTGGGCAAGATGTGCAGGACGCCGATCTTGCGCTTCACGATGCCCGGTGAAAAAGAAACTCGCACAACGTTTGGAACAGCACCGCCACGTCCATGAACGGCGACCAGTGCTCGATGTACTGCAGGTCGTACTCGAGCTTTTCCCCGATCGCCGACGTCTCGAGCGTCCGCTTCATATGCAGTTGAGCCCAGCCCGTGATCCCCGGGCGGACCAGATGGCGCTCGTCGTAGCGTCCCAGCGTTCCGCGAAAGAGGTCCACGAAGATCGGCCGCTCGGGCCGCGGCCCGACCAGCGACATGTCGCCGCGCAGCACGTTGAAGAACTGGGGCAGCTCGTCGATGCTGAAGCGCCGCAGGATCGCACCGATGCGTGTCGTCCGGTCGTCACCCGCACTCGCCCAGCGCGCCCCCGATTCGTCCTCGGCGTTTTGGCGCATGGAACGGAACTTGAGGATCCGGAACGGCTTGCCGCGCAGCCCGACCCGTTCTTGGCGATAGAGAATCGGACGTCCCGAATCGAGGTAGACGGCCAGCGCCGCCGCCAGCATCACCGGTGAGAACAGCGCGATCGCGACACAGGCGAAAGTGGTGTCCATGATCCGCTTGAGCAGCTGAGCGCGCGGCGAGCACGCTCGCAGCCGGGCCGGCACGATCAAAACTTGGCGGCCGTCGGTTTGGAGCGAGAGATCGAATGCATACCGGGTGAGGTCGGCGGCAAATGAAAGCCGAATGTTTTTTCTCACCGCGGCTTCCAGGATATGGCTCAACGCCAGCTCCGGAAGCATCTCGGTGAGAATCAACGCGTCGCATCCCCAGGCCCGGGCGTGGCGGAACCACTCGATCCGGTCGAGGTCGGCGTCCCGGCTGAGGTCGATCTCGCCGATCGTTTCGGCCATGTCGTCGATCTCGATCAAGAGCGTCTCGGACGGGTCGGTCAGCTCCAGCCGTTCGACGACCTTGCCGATTCGGTCCCCCGTTCCGACGATTGCGATCTTGCGCCGGGAGCCGAGCCACTGCATCTCGCGAATCCGGTGCATGACCGCGCGCGACGAGCCCACCAGCACGATCGAGAAGCCCAGCGCGTAGAGCAGGGCGACGCGCGAGGTCGAGATTTCGGGATACGCGGTGAACAAGAGCAACTGCGGAACGATGCCCAAGATCAGGGCTGCTACCGTATAATACAGCTCGTCCTTCATCGACAGCGCGAACGTCCGCCGGTAAAGTCCCAGCCGGTCGAAGACCAGCAGCCACAGGCCGACGAAGACGATTTCGGCGATCAGCAGGTGGCCGACGATCCGGGGCGAGTTCCAGCGATGGAAGCCCAGGAGCGCGCCCAAGGTCGAGGCGGCGATGAACAAGAGGATGTCGCTCGCCACCAATGCAGCGGTGAATCTGGCGGGAAGGAGCTTGGGCGCCTTGCGAACCGTTGGCTTCGGAAGCTCGGCCGGGCGCTCGATGATGCGCGTCGACATCGGTTCCTTCATGATACGCAGTCACGCGGCCGAGCCCGAGAGTCGTTAGCCTCACCTGCCGTGACCGTGGTCGGAATAGGACTGAGGTCCCTGCCTCGAAGGTCCCGGAACTTGAGCATTGTCGTACTTATGGGCGCGCGCTCGGCCAGGTACGATGGGCGTAAGCGATGTCACAGCTAGTTCCGCACGCCGGCTCGGCGTACTTGACCGAAGGCAGGCCAGGCCCGGGCGCACACTCCGACGCGCACGACTTCGGGCGCATCTTGCGCGCGCTGCGTAAAAGATGGCAGCTCTTCCTTATAGTGTCGCTCGGTTTCGTGGCGCTCGTAACGCTCGCGTCGCTGGTCATGCCGAAGTCGTACACGACCACGGTGCGCCTGTTGGCCGGCCGCCCCGGCTCGCCGATGCAAGCCAACGGCAGCGAAACCGATCTGCCGGTGCTCAACGCGCTGGTCCTGGAAACCGGGGTCGATTCGGCCGAAACGTTCGCCGAGCTCGCGCAGCAAGACGACGTCGCGACGTCGGTCGTTCAAACCCTCGGCCTCAAGACCTCGCCGAAGGCACTGCTCTCGCGGGTTACGGTCAAGCCGGTCGTCAACACGTCGATGCTCGCTCTGAGCGTCAAATGGAAGAACCCCGACCTCTCGGCTCAGATCGCCAACGCCTTCGCCAGCGCCTTCGTCGAGCGCGAGCGCGATTTCGTACGTTCGCAGGCTTCGGCGGCGATCGGCTACATTTCCGGCGAACTCCCGGACGCACGCAAAGAGCTTCAGGCGACGTCGGCCCGGCTGGCCGAGTTCCAGAGCACGCACGGTTTCATGGACGCGGCCACGCACGCGCAAAGCGTCGTCTCGCGAGCCAGCTCGCTGGACGATCGCATCGACCAGCTGACCGTCGATGCCAGCGAAGCCAAAGCCCTTCTCGCCAACGTCCAGGGGCAGCTCGCGGCGATGTCGACGACGGTGGACAGCGCCAAGCAAGTTTCCGAGAATCCCGTGACCGCCGAGCTGCAAGCCAAGCTTGCCGACGTGAACACGCAATTGGCCGAGGGCCAAAAAAAGTACACTGCGGCGTATCCCGCGCTCATCGCCTTGCGTCAGCAGCGCGACGCGTTGCTGGCTCAGATCAACTCGCAGCCGACGGCGGTGGTGAGCCAGACGACGGTCGCGCCGAATCCCCTCTACCAGAGTTTGCAGCAGCAAGCGGCCGGCTATAGCGCCCGCATTCAAGGCGACGAAGGCCAGTTGCGCGCGCTCCAGTCGGAGCAGGCCGCCTACCGGCCTGCGATCCGTTCGATGCCGGAGCAGGCCATCGAGTTTCAGACGATCCAGGAAGACGCGCGCCGCGCGTCCACCGTCTACGACGCGCTCGAGCAGAAATACGACGACGCCTTGGTGGCCCGCGACACGGCAATCGCCGACATCATGATCGTACAGCCGGCGTCCGCCTCGGATGCCGTCGTCTCGCCCAACGTCCGCACCAACTTCGCGATCGCACTGATCGTCGGCATCCTGCTCGGCTTGGCCGTGGTCTACGTCCTCGACCTGTACGAACGGCGCCACGATAAGACGTTCGTCTCCAACCTCGGTCTGCCGATCCTCGCCCGGATCCCGGCGCTTCAGACCACCAACCCGAGCCTGATTCCGTGGCTCCGGTCGATGACGGTCGAAGCCTTCCTGCAGCTCTGCGTGACGCTGAACCTCGGCGCCAAGCGCTCGGTCAAGACGCTGGCGGTGCTCAGCTCGCGGCGCGGTGAGGGCAAGTCGACGGTCGCGTACAACCTCGCCAAAAGCCTCGCGATGCTCCAGCAGAGCGTGCTCCTCATCGACGCGGATCTGCGCGAGCCGACCATCCACGAGAAGGCCAACTGTGCCAACGCGGTCGGTCTCAACGACGTCCTGGCCGGAACCGTTCCGCTCGAAGACGCCGTCCAGCACCTGGGGATGCTCGACGTCCTGAGCGCGCGTCCCGAGTTTTCGAATCCGGTCCTGCTGCTGCGCACGACCTTCCGCACCGTGCTGGCGGAGGCACGCGCGAAGTACAATCTCGTGATCGTCGACGCGCCGACGCTGGCGGTGCTTTCCGACGCGCTGCTCATCGCGGCCGAAACCGACGGTTCGCTGTTCGTGGTCAGCGCCGATCGCACCACCGAAGCCGACACCGAACGCGCGCTGGCGCGTCTCGAGATGGGCGGAATTTCGAACATCGTGGGCATCGTCGTCAACCGCGACGCGCCGCCGGTCAGCGAGTACGACGACTACTTCCGCCATGTCGGCTCCGGCCTCGTGGAGCGATCGACGTGACGCGCGTAACCGTCGTCGTCCCCGCCTACAACGAAGGTGCCGCTTTTGGCGCGACGCTGGCAACGCTGGCCGATTATTTCGCGATGCACCGGGCCGGCGGATACTCCTTCGACTATCTCGTCGTCGACGACGGCAGTACCGACGAGACGCTGCGGTCTGCGACCGAGTTCGCACGCTGGCGCGACGACGTGCGCATCGTGAAGCACGAACACAATCGCGGCCTCGGCGCCGCGTTGCGCACGGCCTTCGAACGCGTTTCTTCCGACGTCGTGGTCGTGGTCGACGCCGACTTGAGCTACTCGCCGTCGACCGCGATGCAGCTCGTCGAGCGGCTGGACTGCGAGGACGCCGACGTCGCGCTGGCATCGCCGTACGCCTTCGGCGGAACCGTCGAGAACGTTCCCTTCGGGCGGCGCGTGATGAGCCGCGAAGCCAACCGCGTGCTCTCGTTTGCCACCGCCGGACGCTACGCCACGCTCACCTGCATGGTCCGCGCGTTCCGCGCGAGCGCCATTCCCCGGCTCGTTTTCCGGAACGACGGAATGGAATCCATTCCCGAGATGCTGCTCTCTGCGCTGCGTCAAGGGATGAAGGTCGTCGAAGTACCTGCGACGCTGCGATGGTCCGACCAGCGGCGTGAGGTCGGCGGCCGGCTCCGGATCTGGGGACTGCCCAAACGGATCGGTGCCACGTTCGGCATGGCATGCCGGCACCGGCCTTCGCTTTGGCTCGCCGTCCCGGGCCTTTTCCCCGGCCTTTTGCCGCTCGTGGTCGGCGTGCTGTTTCTGCTGCACGTTCGCGGCGCCGCCCTAGCCGGCGGTACGATCGCCACCATCGTCGTGCAATATAGCAGCCTCGCCTTCTTCAGCGGGCAGATCACGATGTTTTTCGGACGCAGACTCTCCCAACGTCATCGAGGAGTAACGACACATGGCTATGACCTTCCCAGCCGCACCACTTAGAGTCTTGCCGTCCGATCAGGACGCAAGCGGCAGGACCCTGGGTGCCGAGGAGATCGCGGCGGTAAGCGCCGCGATTCGCACCGGCACGCTCACCAGCACCAAAGGCAAGTTCGTTCACGAACTGGAGACGCGCTTCGCCGAGATGCTCGGCGTCAAGTACGCCTATGCCTGCGCGTCCGGCACCGCGGCCATTCATTGCGCGATCGCAGCGATCGATCCCGAGCCGGGCGACGAGATCATCACCACGTCGATCACCGACATGGGCGCGCTAGCGCCGATTCTCTACCAGGGCGCGATTCCGGTTTTTGCGGACGTCGATCCGCTGACGTGCAACGTCACGCCAGCGACGGTCGCCGAGAAGATCAGCCACCGCACCCGAGCGATCGTGGTCACGCACCTCTTCGGTAACCCGTGCGACACCGAGGCCATCGTCGAGCTGGGCGAGCGCCACGGAATCCCCGTCATCGAAGACTGCGCGCAGGCGTTCCTAGCGGCCGACAAGGGCAAGTTCGTCGGGACGATCGGAAAGATCGGCTGCTTCAGCCTGCAACAGGGCAAGCACGTCACCACCGGCGAGGGCGGCTTGGTCGTGACCGACGACGAAGCGCTCGCGCGCCGCATGTACCTTTTCATCAACAAGGCGTGGGGCTACGGCGATCCCAATCCGGACCATTACTTCCTGGCGCTCAACTACCGCATGTCGGAACTGTGCGGCAGCGTCGCATCGGCGCAGCTTACCAAGCTCCCGACGGTGGTCGCACGCCGCCGGATGCTCGCCGAGATGCTCACCGCACGCCTGCGCGACGTCGTCGGTCTGATAACGCCGGTCGTGGCCGAAGGCGCGTTACACAGCTACTGGAAATATGCCGTGCGAATCGGCGAGCCGCTCTCGCACGACGCGGTCGTCGAGATCGCCCAGCTCGTCAAGGAGTGGGGCATCGTCTGCGCGCCGCGCTACATCCAAAAGCCGGCGTTCATGTGCGAGGTTTTCCAGAAGCGCAAGACCTTCGGAAACAGCGGTTTCCCGTTCACGCTGGCGCGGCCCGAGGCGCTCGATTATCGCCTCGACCGGTACCCCGGAACCGTGCGCGGCCTCCAGCGGCTGCTCGTGCTTCCGTGGAACGACCGGTACAACGAAGACGACGTCGACTATATCGGCAATGCGCTGACGTGGGTCGTCGAACAGATTCACACTGGAGGTACTCCGTGACGGCACTTCGATTCGCCGTCGTAGGCGCGGGCGCGATCGCCCGCGCCTACGAAGCGGCATTTCAGTCGCTCAAGCTCGGCCGCGTCGCGGCGGTTTGCGACGTCGATGCCAACGCCGTAGCCGCTTTCGCCGAGCGCGTCGGCTGCCCGGGCTATACCTCGCTCGGCGATCTGCTCGCGCACGAGGATATCGACGCCGCCGTCGTCTGCTCGCCGCCGGCGACGCACGAAGAGATCTCGTGCCAGCTGCTGGACGCGGGCAAGCACGTCTTGTGCGAAAAGCCGCT
>DATJUC010000083.1:0-4506 GCA_035502675.1 Candidatus Acidiferrales bacterium
CGATACCACTCCCACTGGGCGCTGCGGTCGGCGAAGAAGGCGTCGAGCAGGTCGAGATTACGCGTCGTCGTCGCGCGCGTACGCTCGAGCAGCGCGTCGTTGTGGCGCAGCGCGATGCCTGCAAGAAACTCGCTCGGCGCCGCGTTGCAGATCGTGAGATAGTCTTTGAACTCGGCCATGCGGCGGTAGAGCTCGGCGTCGTGGGTCGCGATCCACCCGATGCGCAATCCAGGCAGGCCGTGGGCCTTGGCGAGCCCGCCGAGCGAGACGCCGCGCTCGTAGAGATCGCAGACGGCCGGGTGAACGTCGCGTGCGTCGCGCTCCGAGCCGCGATACACCTCGTCGCTGAAGAGCCACAGTCCATGACGGCGCGCGATCTCGACGACGGCGTCGAGACGGGCGCGGTCGAACACGTAGCCGGTCGGATTGTTCGGCGTGGTGATTACGATCGCGCGCGTGTTCGGCCGAATTGCGGCGGCGAGCTCTTCCGGGTCCGGTGCGCCGTCGCCGGCGAGGCGAGCGTTCCACGGCGTCACTTCGGCGCCGATCGCTTCGGCGACCGAATAGTGAGACTGATACGCGGGAAACTGCGCGACGACGTGATCTCCCGGACCCAAGGTAACGTTCATGAACGCAAAAATCGGCTCGTTCGACCCGCCGCAGATCAGGACGGAATCTTCGCCGGTGCGCTGGTAGAGCCGAGCCACCAAGCGCCGCAACTCGGGCCCTCCCCGCGACTGCGTGTAGCCCAGCCAGGTCTCGCACAGACGTTCTTGAGAACCCGGTTCGTAGGCCAGCAGTTCGCCGATCGAAAGCGATTGCGCGTCGCTGGAGCAGAGGAGATAGCGCGCCGTGAACTCGTATTCGGCGAAGTAGCGCTCCAGTGCGAACGGGCGCGGTCTCACAACCCGTTCCTCAGCGACGCCATGAACGGTCCGAAGCGCGCGTTGTGCTCGTCGGTCGAAGCCATTGCCGTGTATGCGACGATCGCGTAGCGCCGGCCTTGGGCCGTGGTGAGGATGCCGCCGTCGTGGGTGACTTCGGACGTGTCGCCGGTTTTGTGCGCGAACCGGTCGCCCGGCGCCAGGCCGGCGCTGAGCTTGCCGTTCCACACTTGCTCCTCGAGCGCCGCACGCAAGACCCCCGAGAGCGGAACCGTACCGTTCGCAATTTTTTGGAAGAGCGTCGCCGCGTCGGATGCGGGATGGGCGTTGCGATGGATTCCGTCCCAGCCCGGATCGTGAATCAGCGGGTCGCTGCCGGAAAGTTTCCGATGGAACGCGGTGTCTTTCAACCCGAGCTCGTCGCGCACCACGGCGGTGGCCCGTTCGCGGCCGATTGCATCGAAGAGCAGGTTGGTGGCCACGTTGTCAGAGCGCGCGATCGCGAGGTGGATGAGCTCGCGGAGGGTTGCCGCGTAGCCGGGAACGAGGGGAGATTGGGCGTCGTTGGCGGTCATGTTGGCCTGGTCGACGGCGACCCGTGCCTCCAGCGGGCCGAGACGCCCGCGAGCCACCTCGGCGAGCACCGCCGCGGCCAAGGGCACCTTGATCATGCTGGCGGGATAGAGCGAACGGCCGGCCTCCACGCCGATCGGCGCGGCCGGCGGGTCGAGCGCCCACACGACCAGCGCCGCTCCGGCCAAGCCGGCTCGAGCGGCCGCCTCCGCCAGGCGGGCTGAGTCCAACAGCACGATACCGGCCTGTTCTGGCCGATGCGTGTAAGTACTTGCATTCACCCCCTTCGCATGCTACACTCGGTGCGTGCAAGTACACACTTGCAACCCTCCACCGGAAAACGAGGTCAGCACCCGGGTATGGAATCGGTTGTGATCCAGTACCGCCCCGATGCCTATGCCGCCAACGAGGCCGAGGTCGTATCGGCCTTCGAGCAGGCGTGCGAGCGGGGCATTCGCGTCGTGCTGAACTTGGACGGGCTCGACACGCTCGATACCGACGGCGTACGCGGTCTCATTACGCTGCTGCGCCGTGCGCGTGCGCTCAAGGGCGAACTCGCGCTGCGCGCCAGCAAACCGTCGGTTCTGCGAACCCTGGAAGTAACGGCGCTGGACCGGATCTTCCCGATGGCCGATACGGAGGCGGCCTAGATGAACCGGCTGCTGCCGGCCGGGCTCGCCGTCGCCGTGGCGGTCCTGGGGGCCGTTCCGGCCGCCGCTACCAGCCAGAGTTCCGACGCGCATGCCGTGATCGAGAAGATGCTCGACCGCAATCCCTCGCTGCAGTCGTATCAAGCGCGCGTCCACGTCGACATCAAGATGCTCAGCTTTCCGTTCCTGGCGCCGCAGCTGGACGGCACCTCGTATTACCGCCGTCCCGACACCTACGAAGTCGTCTTCGACAAGATGCCGGGCTACGCCAAAAGCTTTCAGACGCTGTTCGACGACATCGGCGATCCGGCGGCGTGGGAACGCAGCCAAAACGTCACGCTCGACGGCATGGGATCGGTCGACGGACGTCCGGCGATCGTCCTGCGCTTGACCAAGAAGATTCATAGCGACATCCTCGACCACACGCTCGCATACGTGGACCCGTCCAACTACTCGCTGATGCAGATGGAGTGGTACTATACCAGCGGCGGTAAGATCACGATGTCGCAGCAATACCGGATGCAAGGCTCGTATTCGGTGCTCTCCGCGCAGCACGCGACCATCGACATTCCGCACGTCCGCGCCGTCGCCGACGCAACCTACGCGTCTTACCAGACCAACGTAGCCTCTATGCCGGCGGCGACCGCCGCTCCGACGGTGGCGCCATGATCGAGACGAGACGCGGTTCGGTCAGTTCGCCGGAGGAGACGCGCGAGCGGATATTGCTCGCCGCGCGCGAGGTGATGGCCAAGAAGGGCAAGCGCGGTTCTACGACTCGCGAGATCGCCGACGTCGCCGGGGTGAACGAGGCGACCCTGTTTCGCCATTTCGGCACCAAGGAAGCGCTGATCGTCGCGGTCGCGCAGCATTTCTGCGGATACGCGACGCTGCGCGAAGTTGCCAGCCAGTTGCAAGGTCCGATCGTCGAGGATTTGCGCACTTTGGGCAACACGCTGCTCGAGCGCATGGAGTCGCAGATGGACATGATCCGGTGGTCGCTGGTCGAGAGCGATTACGAAGCCGACGTGTTCGCGAGCACCGCCTGGCGCCCGCAGCTCGCGATCCACGCGGTCGTGACCGATTTCATGCAACGGCGCGTGGAGGCCGGCGAGCTGCACGGAGATCCGGGAAAGCTCGCGATGACTTTCATGGGCATCATTTTCATGCACGTTCTTGCCGCGAGCAAGTTTCCCGATTCCGCCTTCAAGGGCGGGAAGGCCGAAGCGCTCGCGTTCTACGTCGACATTTTCCTGCACGGAGTGGGGAGTAACACAATACATGGACACGCGTGAAGCGGATCAGGCCGAACGCACCGGCACCGTAGCGCCGAAGACTCGCAACGGCCAGACCCGCGCCGACCTTTCGCCCGAACCGGTGGAAGAGGAGCGGAGCGGCCCGAGAAAGCGCTATTTTCTGATCGGCGGCGGCATCGTCGTGCTGATCCTCGCGCTGGTGTTCGGCATTCCGTGGCTGACGTACACGCTTTCGCACGAAGGGACCGACGACGCCCGCGTCGACGCCGACGTCGTCGCGGTGACCAGCAAGATCAACGAGCGCATCGATAAGATCCTGGTCGAGACGAACCAGCCGGTCCGTCGCGGTCAGCTCTTGATCGTGCTCGATAACAAAGACGAGGTCTATCGCCTCAAGCAGGCGCAGGCACAGTACGATCTGGCGGTCGCGAACATGCGAACGACCACCCAGCAAAACCGGGGCGGCGTCACGCAGGCGGCCGGTACGGTGAGCAGCCAGCAGGCGCAGGTTCCCGTCGCCCAAGCCGGCGTCGGACAAGCCGACGCGCAGCTGCAGGTCGCGCGGGCGCAAGTTCCCGCCGCGCAGCAGGCCTACGACAAGGCGCTCGACGATCTCCATCGTACCTCGGCGCTCGTCGCCAGCGGCGACGTTGCCTCGGCGCAGCTCGACACGGCCCGCTCCGCGCAGGCTGCGGCGGCGGCCCAGCTGCGCGGCGCGCAAGATCAAGTCACCGCGGCCGAGGCGGACGTCGACGCCGCGCAGGCCCGCGTGTCGGCGCAGTCGGCGGGCGTCTCCGCAGCCCAAGGCGGCTTAACGACGGCGCAAGGCCGGCTCGCCCAGGCCTCCGATCCCAGCAACGTCGAGGCCGCCAAAGCGCAGCTCGACATCGCGAAGCAGAATCTCGCGTACACCCGGATCTACTCTCCCATCGACGGATACGTCGGTGAGAAGAACGTCGAGCAGGGCCAGACCATCGGTGCCGGATCGACGTTGCTTACCCTGATCCCGCACGACGTGTACATCACGGCCAACTACAAAGAGACGCAGATGGGCAACATGCGCGTCGGTCAGCCGGCCGACATCCGCGTCGACGCCTACAAAGGCGTCACCTTCCACGGCCACGTCGAATCGATCAACCCTGCCTC